>CALFBW010000055.1 GCA_937951415.1 uncultured Chitinophagales bacterium
ACGAATAAAGACCAAAATTCTCATATCCTCCCCATCGTTCAAGATCGAAGAAAATATCAAATTCTCAGCGCCCCAAAAAAACACTTAAAAATTAACAAAAAATAGCTAACATACTATAATACAGCAACTTAGGACAAAACAACTCCCGAATATTTTCACGTCTTTTGCTAATAAATTTTCACTAAAGGAAACACCAGGCAATTGACTCCTAAAACACTCATTATCAATTACTTAATCAGCTAAATACTCAAACCAGGGACATTTATTCTCGCTATAAAGTCTCAAAACACTTAAAAAAAGCCGTAATAAAGCCCTCGATGCCAAACATCTGGCCAAAACCAGCTGTCCATAAAACCCCAATTGCAAATGACACTCACTACCCGAACCTCAAATACACAAGCATGCGTTCAATGAACACAAAAACAAAAAACAACACAGAAAACGAAAGTAAAACAATTCATTGTGCGAAAAATCAAAACACGAAAGACAAAACCTCCCGATAAAACATACTTTGATAAAAGCATATAAATTCGGAATCTGCAATTACCAGCTCGGCCTCATAAAATATATGCCAATGAAAACCTCACTGATTATCACGAAGCAGCCAATACCGATAAACTATACTTGAAAAGCCAAAAAATCACATCTTCAGTCCAGTCCCTCAAGTCCTACACCGATAACTAAGTCTCCGGGCCTTGAAAAACGCTCATAAAATCATAAAAAATCAATATCTAGCTCATTATCAGGACCTTACACAACAGCCAGTAAAAAGTAAAAACTCCTTGACTAGCTCAAAATTTGCTAACTGTCTAAAAAGAAGAAAATAGCACCCTAGGCTATTGTTAATCAATGTTTTAAAGAGAGATCGCAACCAATTATCCCTTCTTTTTCCCTACTCTAGACCTCAACCATTGCGGTACTACAATGGCGCCTAGCACCAAATATGGGTAAAATGTTAACCAACGCCAGATCAAACCAATCGCAACTGCAATAGAACGCTTGGGAATGTAATCAGAATAAAAAGCAGGAAAAGCCCCTTCGGCTACACCTGCTCCTCCTGGTGTAGGAGACACCACCAAAATCAGATACAATACCAACTGCCGACTGTAAAGTATAAGATAATCAGAAACATCAATCACCGCCTTTATCAAACAAATGACGACTATAAAACGACATGACCAAGCTCCAGCCGTAGCAAGAAAACCACGAAACCAAAACTTCCAAAAAGATTTTTCCCTTAACCCTTTAGATGCAGCCACGAAATCACTACCTAATTGCTTCGCCCCTTTATTCCAACGCTTTAAGAAAGAAAACTGTGTAACCCTATCAAGAAAGGCGCTAATCGCGGTAGGTCGATAAAACAAGCCCAAACCCACCAAAACTGTGTAAGCTGCCATTAAACAAAAAGCAATCAAAAAGATCACCCGCCAGCCAGTAATACCACTAGAAGCAGCACTCTCCGCAGGAGATAAAAGCAGCTCTCCGAAGTACAACCAGGAAAGCACTGTTGCCGTTAAAAAAAAGAGACTGTCCAGGAAAATAGTTGACATTATAATCGTAGAAGCCTCTCCCGATTTTATCTTCTCTTTTATTAAAACAAACAAACCCACAGCAGTTCCCCCCACCATTGTTGGCGTTGCAGCAGAACTAAACTCCCAAATGCTAACTACTTGAAATGTCTTCCACCAAGTCAGCTTTTCTTCCGTCAAAATCCTTAAACGCCACATATATAATAAGTGTCGTGCACCCACAAAAGCCACAGCCAGTAGCACCAAAAGAACAGTGCTTGGTGCCCAGTCTATAACCTCCAAATCTTTATAATTGAAATTGCTATAGAACAAAACAAACACTACCACTAATCCCAAAATCATGGGAAGGATAATCTTACTTGGATGCAGACTGTGAATCTCTGCAGGCTGTGAATTATTCTCCACTTCTCACTTTTGCGCGGATCCACAAATTGTTGGTTCCCATACCTACTTGTATATCTAATATCTTCTGTTGAATAAGCTCTAGCATCGCCAGAAACCTATATATTGCTTCAATCTTCGAGCGACAGGTTTCGTACAAATCCAAAAAGGGAATGTCAGTCCCCGAAGCCACCACATCCATCAGGTAGCTCCTCTGTTCGTCCATTGTATATGGGTAGCGAATTATACGGTGCATCACCCGATTACTACGCTGTTCCATCCGATCCAAAACCTTATTGAACACCTTCATAATCTTGAAAAGATCAATCGATTCTAACTCCATTTCCGAACCGAAGCTGTCATAAATTTTCTGAACTTCCTTGCGAATATCTCCTCGAGAGTGCATACTATTACGCTCCTCTGCCAAGCTTCGCATCTCCTCTACAACTCCCTTGAATCGCTTGTACTCAATCAAGCGACGAACCAACTCTTCTCGTGGATCTACCTCCTCCCCTTCTTCATTTACCTCCTTTCGCGGCAGCAAGGTCTTGGCCTTAATCCGCATCAAAGTAGCAGCAACCAGTATGAATTCACTTGCCAAATCTACATTCATCTCCTGCATCTTTTTGATGTAATCCAGGAAATCGTTGGTCAGCTTTGCAATCGGAATATCATAGATATCTAGCTCATCTCTTTCAATGAAAAAGAGAATCAAATCGAACGGACCTTCAAATTCCGCAATTTTTACTTCGTAGGTCAAATCAGAAGATGGTATTTATGGGAACAAACAGGCTTCCCATGCGTTTTTACTGTAAATTGGGCTGGCAAAAAAAGCAACAGAGAAATGCTATTACTTTTTCCCTTCAACGGTACAAAAATAGCACTATCAGAAGTCCCTCGCTGCTTTATGTCTAGATGATTTGTGCAATAAATTTCAGCCCAGAGCATTTTAGTAAGAAGCGTACCAAAACACGCAATGATGAAGATTGAGCCCGGCCCACTTTTAAAAGATATTCAGTACCCTACAGACCTACGAAAGCTTGGCAAAGATCAGCTATTCCAGGTTTGTAAAGAACTAAGAGAATACATCATCGATACGGTCTCCATTTACGGTGGACATTTTGGTGCAAGTCTAGGCGTAGTAGAGATGACTGTCGCCCTTCACTATGTCTACAATACACCTGACGATCAACTTGTTTGGGATGTTGGCCATCAAGCGTATGGACACAAAATCCTCACAGGCCGTCGAGATCAATTTCATACCAACCGCGTATACAAAGGTCTAAGCGGTTTCCCAAAAAGATCAGAAAGTCCATATGACACCTTCGGTGTGGGCCATTCCTCCACATCCGTCTCAGCAGCACTGGGAATGGCAATGGCGAACGATTACTTAGACAAGGATCGACAACACATCGCTGTTATCGGAGATGGAGCTCTTACGGGCGGAATAGCTTTCGAAGCACTCAATAATGCTGGTTGGTTCAAACCCAATGTGCTAATCATCCTTAATGACAACTGCATGTCCATCGATCCAAACGTCGGTGGCTTGAAAGAATATCTCACAGACATCACCACCTCTCCCACTTACAACAAAGTAAGAGATGAAGTTTGGAACCTCTTAGGAGGGCTCAGTAAATATGGAAAAAGTGCCCAAGAGGTCGCCTCGAAAGTCGAAGCTTCAATGAAAGGTGTACTCAATAAGCAAAGCAATTTCTTTGAATCCTTAGGATTGCGCTACTTTGGGCCCGTTGATGGTCACGACGTCAATAAAATGGTAGAAATCTTCAAAGATTTGAAAAACATCCCTGGTCCCAAGTTGCTACATTGTGTAACAACTAAAGGAAAAGGGTACTTACAAGCTGAGAAAGATCAAACAAAATGGCACGCACCTGGCCTATTTGACAAGATCACTGGTGAAATAAAAAAGAAAACACCCACACAAGCACAGCCTCCTAAGTATCAAGATGTATTCGGTAAGAGCATTATAGAACTAGCAGAAAAAAACGAAAAAATCGTTGGTATCACTCCAGCGATGCCTAGCGGCTGTTCCCTTAAGTACATGATTGCAGAAATGCCAACCCGTGCCTATGATGTGGGAATTTGTGAACAACATGCTGTTACTTTCGCAGCAGGGCTAGCAACTCAAGGTCTGACGCCTTTCTGCAATATCTACAGCTCCTTTATGCAGCGTGCTTACGATCAAGTCATTCATGATGTAGCCCTACAAAATCTACACGTTATATTTTGTCTGGATCGTGCCGGATTTGCAGGAGCAGATGGGGCAACGCACCACGGAGCCTACGACATAGCATATATGCGCTGTGTACCAAATCTAGTAGTAGCGGCCCCAATGAATGAATCCGAGCTACGGAACATGATGTACACCTTCCAAATGGATAAAAATCAATTTCCTTCTGTAATCCGCTACCCTCGCGGACAAGGAGTTATGACGGAGTGGCAAACCCCATTTGAAGAGATCCAAATCGGAACTGGTCGCTGCCTTCGAGATGGCGACGATATCGCTATACTTAGCTTAGGCCATGCCGGCAACTTTGCAGCAGAAGCTTGTGCGCTTCTTTCAGCAGAGGGAATAGAAGCTACGCACTACGATATGCGTTTCGCCAAACCATTAGACGAGCAAATTCTGCATGACGTTTTTATTAATCATAAATACGTCATTACGGTAGAAGACGGTGCCATTGTAGGTGGGTTCGGAACTGGTGTTGGTGAATTCATGATGGACAATAACTACCTCAGCACCTCACTAAAGAGATTAGGAATCGAAGATCGTTTCTTCGACCATGGTACACAAAAACAACTATGGGCCGAAGCAGGATTCGATGCAAAAGGAATCTTTAACACTGCCCTAGAGCTGGTCAAAAAGAAAGTAGAAGCCTAAAAGCTCTACTGGCCTATCAAGAATATCGCGGGACGTTTGTTAATCTCAGCTTTCCACTTTTTCCAATCAGCTATGCGCATGGTAAAAACTTGCTGTGTTGGCAGAGTCATATCAACTGCTACACAAAGCCAAGTGTGTTTCCGGAGCGTCTTGATACAAGCCTCTAACAAACCCTCATTTCTATAAGGCGTTTCCATAAATATCTGGGTGCTTCTATTCCGCATTCCTATTTGCTCTAGAAACCTTAGGCGCTCCACACGTTCCGATCGATCAATAGGCAAGTATCCATGAAACTCAAAACGCTGGCCACCCAAACCACTCGCCATTAATGCCAACAAAATAGAAGAAGGGCCGACCAATGGATCAACAGGAATACCCATTATGTGAGCTTCCTTTACCACTAGAGCACCAGGGTCGGCGACTGCAGGACAACCCGCATCCGAAATCAAGCCAACATCATTCCCAGACAAACAAGGTAACAGCAATTCCTTGGCAGCTTCCTTCTCTTTCTTTTTAGGAATCAATAAAAACTCCAAATCATCAATCACCACGCTCTTATCTATTTTCTTCAAATAGCGTCGACTTTCTCGTTCTCGTTCTACAATAAAATACTTCAAAGCCAAGATTCTCGCCTTTGTATATTCAGGAATTATACCAACATCATCCCCACCCAGTAGGTTAGGAATCAAAACTAATTTTCCAACATCACTCATTCTTCAAACCATTGTTTAAGCCTATCGAAGAAGCCACTACAGCCATCATAGGCGCAGTCAAAACTCCCAATATTGGTACGAACATAATCAAATTAAAACCAGCACCTATCGCAAATGCAAAACCTTTTCTCTTCCAAATAGCATCGGCACTCTCTCCAACTAACATTTCTCGTCGCTCATTGTAGTAATCCATCATATTGAAACCCACAAAATAGCTACTGATTACAAAAATCAAAAACGTAAAAGCAACTCCAACCACCGGTATAAAACTACAAAGCAAAAACAGCACTGTGAGCGGCATCTCTCGGATAAAATTGCGAGCATTCATATGTAAGCCACGAGGTATATCCCGGATCAATTTCGTTCGATCAAAAGGATATTCTTTGCCCGTTTCAATTTTTTCTATTTCCTCCGAAACATGTCCCAAGAATGGTCCTAGAATCGTTAAAAGAATGTACTTGAAGACAAAATAATAAGCTGCCAACATTCCCAAGCCAACGATCAATGTAAAGAGAACATCCAGCACCTTCCCAAAAAAGCCCGATCCTCGAAATTCATAAGAATCATAGCCGATGAAATATTCGACAAGACTCGAAACCTCAGGAGAAACAACAAAAATTGAAGTAATTAACACCACCCATAACATTGCGCCTAGAATCGCTGGAAGTAAACTGTATTTAATCAATTTATTCTTCAAGATGTAAGGTATCGCAGAACGGTAACACCTAATTCCCGTTTTAAAATCCGTCCAAAATTGCCTGCTAAGCATCTTCTACAATTGCATTATGTCGATCCAAACCGAAGTAACATCTCCGTAATTTCCGTTCAATGGTTTTTATTAAGAGCGTTTCATTCTCCTCTAAAAAACCAGCTGTACTATCTTGGTTATCTGTCCCATGAAATAAATGAAAGGCCACAGCACCAAACTTCAAATTACGTCGGAAAATACCATTATTGAATAGACGAACCACAAACTCACTGTCTTCTCGACCCCAGCCAACAAACTCCTCATTAAAGCCATTTACTTTTTCAGCATCTTCTTTCCAAAAAGCCATATTACAGCCTCTAACTCCGATGTGTGACTTCTTTTTTCCTGATAATAAATATCTCCCAACAGCGCTTCGAACCGTATTTAAACGATTAGAAATCCCACCACTAAAAAAACCTAGCTTCCGCGGCTGTCTTATTATATCGGCCGTTTTATTTTCAGACAATAATACCCTTGAACCCTGCACGAAAAAACCAGCTTTCGAAAATTCAATATGATCATGAACAAAATATTTATTGAGCAGCATATCCCCATCAACCATAATCAAATAATCTCCAGTAGATTTTGCTATAGCCAAATTCCTCACTCGTGCCAAACGAAAACCCTTATCCTGCTGCCAACAATGAATCAAAGGAATTGGACAAATTCCTACTAAGCCTTTCACGACTAATCGTGTAGCTTCTCCACTACCATCATCAGCTACCAATATCTCGTCCGGAAGAACCTTCTGTTCTAAAACCGACTTCAAGACCAACTCCAAAGCATCAGGACGCTTATAGGTAGTAATAATTAAGGACGTCTTCATGAGATTAACTAAATAGGCATCTATTCCCAAACAACAACTTGGTCGCTATTGTACCAATCGCGGTAATGTTTTCCGTAATGGTCATCAATTTGCTGGCGCTTGATCTTAAGTGTTGGCGTCAAAAATTCATTTTCTACCGTCCATTCACTTTGCACAACCACCACGTTCGTCAGTTTTTCGTGCTTATCCAAAGAAGCATTTAATGCCAACATCTGATCACGTAATTCCTCCTCCACATCATCCCTATTCAATTCCGAGGCCTTTTCTCCTAAAACCACCAAAGCAATTGGCTGCGGAATCGAAACTCCCACTACGCAAATTTGACTCACAAGAGGACTCGAACTAAATTTCAACTCAATGGGATTGGGAACAACATACTTTCCCTTATCCGTCTTAAAAATATCTTTTACTCTTCCCGTAATCGTCAAATAGCCATCAGCATCTACCACTCCTTTATCTCCCGTTCGTAAAAAGCCATTCTCCAAAACCTCCGCGGTCTTCTCTGGCATTTTAAAATAACCCAACATCACAGCAGGACTCTTCACCAAAACCTCACCTTGCTCACTAATCTTTACTTCATTTGCAGTCATTGAACGCCCAACTGTACCGTCTCTTCCCTCTCCTGGCAAAGTCAAATGTGAATATGCGCTGTTTTCCGTCATAGAATAAGCTTCTAATATCTCAATGCCCAATGTAGCAAACCAATCTTTTACCGACTGGGGTAAAGGCGCAGCCCCAGAAAAGCAAAACTTAGCGCTTCCCAGCCCCAAGGACTTTCGTATTCGTTTCTTAAGCATCCCTCCAACAAAAGGCACTTTCACCAAACCATTGATTTTAGATTGGGACAAATTTTCTAGAATCTTCTCTTGAAACTTCGTCCATATTCTCGGCACTCCCAAAAATAAGGTTGGCTTCGCCTCCTTAATATTGGCAGCAAAGGTTTCCAAAGACTCGGCAAAACAAATACTTCCGCCACTGTACAGAGAACCCATTTCCACCAGCATTCGTTCCGCAACATGACACATAGGCAAGTACGAGAAGAAGCGCAACTCCACATCAGCCTCCAACAATCGCAGTGCTTCAGTTGATGCAAAAGCAAAAGCACCAAATTTATGCATCACGCCCTTTGGCTGTCCTGTAGTTCCCGAAGTATAAATAATCGTGGCAAGATCATCTAAAGCTGGACCTTCTCCTACCTCTAGTTCTTGATGCGCGCCTACCAAGTCATCCCACTTTTGCATACTCTTTCCTCCATACAATGGGAAAGAAATTCTAATCAGGTCAGCAGGCACTCCTGGACGCATCGATTCCCAATCATCCAACTTTCCAACAAAAATGGCCTTAGATTCTGAATGCTCCAGAATTCCATTTAATGTTTGAGCGGTGAGATTCGGATAAATAGGTACCGACACATGTCCTGCCATCATAATGGCCAAGTCGGCCATCACCCAATAGGCACAATTTTTCGATAAAATTGCTATGTGCGATCCAGCTGGAATATCTAAGGCTTGTAGAGCCGAAGCCATTTTCCTAGCTTGTTCTCCGACTTGCCTCCAAGTAAATTCAATCATTTTGCCATCAAATGGCTGGCGCAAGTAAACTTCTTTACCCTTTTGTGATTCAAACTTGTGAAACGTCTGTACTGGACTTTGATATAATGCTCTTGGTTTCATGTTTGCGGCTATCTAATTAGAACTACGTCACCGAAGCTAAGTAAAAAAGACAGGCGACAATAATAAAATAACTCGCAAAACAGTACCTTACTATATGTTTGAGCAAAAAATAAAATTTTCTAGTTTCTACATGACCACTCTTTTTTTAGCACTCTTCCTTTTTGCAGGGCTAAGTACCAGTTCTTGCAGAAGTAATAAAGGTTGTCCAACAATGGAACCAGCCGATCTTAACAAGAGCAACCAAAAGAGTTCATCGGGCCTATTCCCGAAAGACATGGGCAAGAAAAAAAAGAAGAAGAAAACGAAGTCCAGCCCTCGCGTAGGCTACTAAATAGAAAAAATGGCAATAGCACAATTTCATTGGACCGCTAGTGACAATCTAGTCATCAAAGGTTTTGAGTGGCCAAAGGCTCGAGCAAAGGCAGTTCTTTGCCTGGTTCATGGTATGGGTGAACACGTTAATCGTTACGATGAGCTTGCTCAATATTTTAATAAAAAAGACATCGCAGTCATAGGATTCGATCACAGAGGGCATGGACAGTCTGATGGTCCCCGAGGACATGTGCGGGACTATGATGTATTGTTGGAATCAGTAGACACACTATTAGATGAAGCAGATAAGCGCTACCCAGATGTTCCCAAAATTGTTTACGGACACAGTATGGGCGGCAATGTAGCTTGCAATCATGCCCTAAGAAACAAAGGGCGCGTAAATGCATATGTCTTAAGCGCCCCTTGGCTCAAATTGGCCTTCGATCCTCCCGCAGTCAAACTTTTCGTAGGCAAGATTATGCGAAAGCTATACCCACGCTTTGTTGAGAAGACAAAACTTGATGCAACACTCCTTTCGCACATTCCCGAACGCGTAAAAAAATACCAAGACGATCCCTTGGTGCACGATTCTGCTTCCACGAGTTTCTTCTTTTCCTGCAAAGAAGCTGCCGAGTGGGCATTAGAGAATGCCAACAAGCTGAGAACACCAATGCTCATTATGCACGGCGCAGACGACAAGGTTACTTCTGTAGAAGGAAGCAAGGAATTTGCGCAAGCAGCAAAAGAATGGGTGACTTTCAAGCGCTGGGACGGTCTTTATCACGAAATTCACAATGAAGAAGAGCGATTCGAAGTTTTTGACTTCAGCTATGAATGGCTCCAACAATCTATACTTAAATGAGCCCAGAAGAAAAAACTGCTTTTCAAGAACTAGAGCTCGATTGGCAGCGTCTGCTTTACAAGATCAAACCACAATTCAAACGCAAGCCCAACTTACAGAGCATGCTTTTTCTAATAGGCCTGCAGGAACTAGGGCAGTTTCACAGAGAGTTCTCCAAAGAAGAAAAACAAGACTTAATGCACATTGCCGTTTGCGTGCTCTTAACACCTATCGGTTACTTCGACTTTGTAGGTGTCGATGATGACGGCTGGCCACATTACCGTTCCACTGGAAAAGAACAGCCGGAAGGACTACCCGCACAAGAACAACTTTTAAAATTGCGAATCCTAGCCTACTTTTCGGATCTGAATAAATAAAACATACATGAAATTATACAAAATATTAGCCTTTGCTTTTTTTGCAATGGCAGGCATCGCAGCCGCTTTACCTGAGAGCCCTCAGTACGATGATGAACCGATTGTGCTCATTAGCACTCCTTACGGACACATGAAAGCCATTCTATACAACGATACCCCAAAACACCGCGACAATTTTCTCAAGCTCGCTAAAGAGGGATTCTACGACGGAACCACTTTTCACCGAGTAATTAAAGGCTTCATGATACAAGGTGGCGATCCAAATTCGAAGGAAGGCAGCGATGGCAAGCTAGGTCACGGTGGGCCGAAATACACCATTGAATCAGAAATCCGAGAAAAGCATTTCCACAAAAAAGGAGCTTTATCAGCTGCTCGTAAACCGGACCGTTCCAACCCAGAAAGAGTTTCATCTTCAAGTCAGTTCTTTATCGCACATGGAAGAACTTACAGAAGTGATGACCTTGATCGATACGAAGAAAAGTACGGAAAAACCTACAGCACCATTCAAAGACGCCACTATCGTGTTGTTGGAGGAGCACCCAAGCTCGATGGAGAATACAGTGTATTTGGAGAAGTTATTGAGGGACTGGAGGTGCTAGACATGATAGCAGGTGTACCAACTGGCGAAAAAGACAAACCATTGGAAGATGTACCAATGACAGTTCGAATTCTCAGTAGATAAGCTGCCATCCATTTTGTAACTTCGATTGGAAATTAAATATAGAAATGAAGAAATTATTATTACTTATAATATTAGTAGTCGCTGTTTCCTTTACAGCCTGCGGAGATAAAGAACAAAAAGTACGCATCTCGACCAGCCAAGGAGACATAGTAGTAAAACTTTACAATGAAACTCCACAGCACAGAGACAATTTCATCAAGCTTGTCAAAGAAGGTTATTACGATGAGACACTCTTCCACCGTGTAATCAAAGATTTCATGATTCAAGGAGGTGATCCAGATTCAAAAACCGCAAAACCTGGACAACGTTTAGGCGGCGGTGGACCTGGCTACACGGTACCTGCTGAGTTTATGCCTCAATTCTTCCATAAAAAAGGAGCTTTAGCTGCTGCCCGAAAAGGAGATCAACAAAATCCTGAAAAAGCCTCTTCTGGCTGTCAATTCTACTTGGTTCACGGAAAAGTCTATCAAGATACTGAACTCGACAACTTGGAAAAAAGAATGAGCGCGAACATTGCACCCGAAAGAAGAGAAGCATACACAAGCATTGGAGGAACTCCTTTCTTGGATGACAACTATACTGTTTTCGGAGAAATCGTTGAAGGTCTAGAAGTCTTAGATGCTATCGCAGCCATGGAAACCGACCGATCAGATCGACCAGCTGAAGATATCAAGATGACCGTAAGCATGTTCAAAAAATAATCGCAAGATATTAACCAATAGAAAGCCGGTCTTGAGACCGGCTTTTTTCTTACCCCATGGAAAGCTACTTTGACTATACCATTGTTGTCCTAGCAGGTTTTGTCGCAGGCATGATCAATACCGTGGCTGGCAGTGGATCGGTCATCACCTTGTACGCGCTTTCTCTCATGCAACTCCCTGCAAACATTGCCAATGCCACCAATCGTGTGGGTGTCTTCGTTCAAAGCCTGATAGGCTACAGCACCTATTCCAAGAGCACCTCGGTGCCCATCAAAGGAAACATAAGCATGCTCGCCACTGTAGTCGCGGGAGCCATCTTCGGGACCTACATCGCAGTAGAAATCGATGAAAAAACGCTAAAGACGACCATCGGGGTTCTCATGATTGGCATGTTTTTCTTGGTTCTCCTGAACCCCAAGCAATGGCTTCGTGACCAAAGCACTGAAGAAGCACTATGGCCCTACTGGGTACGCGCACCGCTTTACTTCTTTGTAGGAATCTATGGAGGATTCATCCAAGCTGGCGTTGGCATCCTTCTCCTCAGTACGATGATCTTAGGCGCAGGATTTCACATGGCTAGAGCCAATGGCTACAAACTGCTCATTGTGCTTCTCTACACAATCCCAACACTTGCAATGTTCATTTACCACGATCAAGTCATCTGGAAATATGGCTTACTCATGGCAGTAGGACAAAGTGTTGGTGCATTCATTTCTGCAAAGTGGGCCAGTAACTATCCATCAGCTCCCATATGGATCCGAAGACTATTGCTTTTAATCATCGCCCTTTCAATTCCACACTTCTTGGGCTTATTTTAGTAATAAATAACTCAAACCAGTGAAAGACATCCGAAATCGGAAAGACCTCGAACTTTTGGTCGCTCGTTTTTATAGCCAAATTCGAAAAGATGCAAAAATCGGTTTCTTCTTCACTGAAGTGGTAGACCTGAATTTCGAAAAGCACTTAGCCATCATTTGCGACTTTTGGGAATCCCTTCTCTTCGATAAAATGACCTACCAGCGGAACACGATGCTCCCGCATTTAAAACTAAACAAACAACACAAACTAGAGGCAAGCCACTTCAAAACCTGGCTAGCACATTGGCAAACAAGCATAAATGCAAACTTTCAGGGCGAAAAGGCTGAACTGGCTAAAACAAAAGCAGAACAAATAGCGAAACTGATGCAGTTCAAACTCAAAACATCCTAACAAACATGATCCACTGCTGCATAGACATAGGAAACACTCGAGCAAAAACAGCCATTTTCGAAGACGGCGTAATTATTCTTTACGATGAGCGCAAAAACATGGGTGTCCGTTTTCTAGGGCAATTATTCAATAAATACGCCATCGAGAAAGCCATAATTTCCTCCACGCGGCACGAAGACCCCAAAGTGAGTGAATGGCTTCGCTCTCGTATACCCTACGAGTTTTTGAACCATGAAACAGCCGTACCTATTACCAATCTCTATCACACCCCTAAGACCTTAGGAAAGGACAGGCTAGCCGGAGTAATAGGTGTTTGGAATGAATTTCCTAATCAAAACAGCCTCTTAATAGATGCCGGAACTTGTATAACGGTAGATTTTATTGATGAAAAAGGACAGTATCACGGGGGCACCATTTCTCCTGGACTGCATCTTCGATCACGGGCGCTCCATAATTTCACAAAGAAACTGCCGTTAATAGAACCGATAGAAGGAACGCCTGTTGAAGGAAAAACCACCACCGATGCCATATTAAGTGGCATTATGCATGGTACTTTTTTCGAAATGCAGGGATTTATTAGGCACTACAAGAGTACCTTTGGCAGCCTAAACGTTATTGTTACCGGCGGCGACACTCCTTTCTTTGAAAAGAACCTCAAAACTGCGATATTCGCACGTCCCAAAATTGTACTTTTTGGTCTCAACAAAATATTGGAATACAAGTCAGAGCTTACTGCTTAGCTTCAGCATTCTTTTGCTGTCGTTCACGACTTCCTACGCACAGGTTGGTCATTACAATTCGCCCTACTCCTTTTTTGGAATAGGCGATTTGCAAAATGGCATGTTTTCAGAAAACATGTCTAGAGGCTATGCAGGTCTCGCGCAACGATCGGTCACGAATGTCAATCCTAAGAACCCTGCTAGTTACACGGGTTTATACTTTACAACATTCGACCTCGGTTTGCACGCGATCAGCTCGTCTCTCAATGATGAGAATGCCTCACAAACTGTTTCTGGAGCAGGTGTATCTTACCTGAACCTTGCCTTTCCCGCTACTCCTTATTTGGCCTTTAGCGGTGGTATCATGCCCTATAGTCAAGTAGACTATACGGTTAACGAGAGTAGGCAAAACGGCGAACTAGGTACCGAAAACCTACAATACAATGGATACGGAAGTATCTATAAGTTCTATGGAGGCGCTTCTGTGAAGTACAAAAGTCTATCGGTAGGCTTTAACATGGGTTATTACTTTGGTAATCAAAACCACAGCCTACTTACCGAGTATCCAGACAAATCAGAGGATATTGCCAACTTCTTACAAACCCTAAGATCCGAGAAAAACCAGTTTGGGGGCTTACAATTTGACTTTGGTGCTTTGTACGATTTCAAAATAAATGAGACCACAAATATCTCGGTAGGTGCTGTTTACAAACCAAAACAGAACCTAAACCTTAGTTCTGATTCGAATTGGCAACGCGTACTGCCATCGAGCTCAACCGATCAAGTCTTTAATACGGATTCAACGATCATTTTCGACCTTAACAGCACTGAAAGTGTCATTAGCTTAGCCCAGGAGTGGGGAATTGGTATTGACTTGTACAGTGAAAAAGGCTGGACTTTCTCGGCGGACATTAGAAATGAGCACTGGTCTGATGCATTGCTTAACCGCATTCAACAAGAGCAACTTCAAAACAGAAGCATCTTCTCATTGGGTACTTCTATCATTCCAAACGCAAATAAAGAGGGTGGAAACACCTTTTGGAAACGGGTTCAATATCGCTTTGGCTTTTACTACGATTCCTATAATTTGAAAATAAATGATACCAGTGTTCCTTCGTATGGCGTCACCCTTGGTTTTGGTTTTCCACTTCGAGGGAAGCCAGAAGCGGGACTGCTAGATTCAGGAGTTCCGTACTCTCGCTTAAACCTTTCCTTTGATTTGGGTCAAAAAGGAACAACCGACAATCAACTCGTACAAGAAACTTACTTTAAAATGACGCTAGGTTTCAGTATGAACAGCAAATGGTTCGTTAAGAGACGGTACGATTAAATTTATTAGACAAACAAAAACTATACATTATGAGCTATTCCAAAAAACTAGGCTACTGGAGTCTGCTTTTGATTGTAATGCTTGCATTTACCGACACTGCTTGTGTTGCTCAAAAGCGTAACAAGAAGACCAAAAAGAAGAAGAAAGAGGAAACCGAACAAGTCGCAGAAGCCGTGGTGGATGATACACCAACAGAAAAAACTACCAATGACAACGGTTGCGAAATGTACGGACCGAACGGCGTTGCCGATAAGCAGAAAACGTTGATGCAGTACTCTTTGTACCGTGAAAACTTCAAGCAAGAAGCTTTCGAAGAAGCATTACCGCACTGGCAGCATGTTTACGACAATGGTCCTGGCTTGCGCAAGCAAACCTACATTGACGGTGAAAAAATCTACAAAAAAGAGCTAGCTGCGGCTACTACTCCGGAAGCCAAAAAAGAAGTCTTCGACAAATTGATGGCATTGTATGATGCGCGCGCCATATGCTGGGGAGAGAGTGCTTTTTTGACTGGTAAGAAAGGATTGGCTTACAAAGAATTCTACCCAGAAGAAAAAGAGGTCATTTACGATTTCTTGCAGAAGGCTGTAGAAAACGGTGGAAATGAAACGAGCTATGTATACCTCGTACACTACTTCGCCCAGTCTATGGACAAGTATAATGCGAAAGAAATAAATGGAGAAGACCTAGGAAGTATTTGGGGAACCGTTACTGAAATTTGTGAATACAATGTTGCCAACAATGAAAAGAAAGGTCCAAAATTTCAAGAAGTTTTGGACGATTTCGGTCCTACCTATGAAAAAGTAACTGACTTGGAGATTCGTAAAGATGTACAGTCATGTGCCGATGTAATTCGTGTCTACGGACCAGAGTACGATGCTAATCCCAACGATCCAGCCGCTATTAAAGCGTATTACCTTAAGCTGTTGAAGTTTAAGTGTACAGCTGAGCCAGTATTCTTAACGGTAGCTGAAAAGTACAATGGACTAGAGCCATCTGCTGGAAAGTACCGTTTCATTGGAAAAGCTTACTTCAGCCAGTCTAACTGGGCGAAAGCAGAGGAGAATTTCCGTGCAGGTATGGCTTTGGAAACGGACTCGAACAAGAAAGCAGCAATCATGATGGACATTGCCAAGATGTACAAGGATAGAATGGGTAAGCCTTCAGATGCAATCAAGTTAGCACGTGAAGCGGCTTCTATGCGTCCAGGTTGGGGAGATCCTTACATCCTCATTGGATTGATCTACGCAGGTTCTGGAAAGCGTTGTGGCGGAGGAACTGGCTTTGACAGTCAAGTAGTGGTGTGGGCTGCCATTGATATGTGGAACAAAGCAAAACGCGAAGATCCATCATCGGCAGATAAGGCACAGAAATACATCAACAAGTATTACCAATATATGCCTACAAAGGCTGACATTTTCCAACGTGGATTGTCTTCTGGAGCTTCCTATACAATCAGTTGTTTAGGAGTTACTACTACTATTCGACATAAGTAAGAAGTTTTTAAATTGAAAATAAAAGGCACCAGTCGAATACGGCTGGTGTCTTTTTTGCTTTTAATAAAAGAAGAGAGAGAGCCTCCTATTTATAATGTCCCAAAACTCCCTACATAAAATCAGTTCACCAACAGGAATCATTCTGCGGAATAGAACCTACTGGCTTGTCCTTTCTCTTTTACTAATTCTCCTACTCCATTCCTGTGGAAAAGACGCGCACATACAGGAAACCACAGAAACCCGGAAACAAGACTTACGTGTAGAAACTGCAAGAGAAGTAGAAACTACCTACAGCGATGAAGGCAAAGTAAAAGTCCGAGTAAATGCTCCTCTTTTATTGCGCCACAAACAAAAACAAGATCCCTACATGGAATTTCCAGATGGATTGGAAATCCAATTTTACAATGATGTCTTGAAACCCACCAGCCATTTAGTTGCTGATTATGCCATTAAATATGAAAACAAACAGAACGTAATTATTCGGGACAACATCGTAGTACGCACTGCCAAAGGCGAACGTTTGTATACTGATGAACTTATTTGGAATGAGTCAAAAAAGAGAGTAACTAGCGATAAGAAAGTTACAATCTATACGGAAAGTCACAAAATTCAAGGCATTGGCTTCACAGCCAATCAGGAATTTACCGAATATGAAATATTGGATGTTACCGGTACCTACCGACTTTCCAAAAAAGAGCTCGGTATTGATAATCCCTAATCTCTATTACTGCAAACACGGCTAGTAGTGTCTATCTTTACTCAAAAGCCATCGCTTCTCACAACACAAAATGCTATTTACCCTTTTTCTTTTATTTCTGACTTTGTTTTTTTCCGCCATATTCTCTGGGATGGAAATTGCCTTCGTGAGTCTAAATAAAATTGAAATCGAGCTTAGTAAAAAAAGCTCAGACCCCTCTACTTACTTAAGCTACTTCCAAAAACATCCCAACTTTTTCTTAGGAACTATTTTAGTAGGCAATAACTTGATGTTGGTTCTATTTGGTGCTCTGATTACTTCGCTCTTAGATCCCCTATTTATTCAAGTGCTACCAAGCGCGTTAGCCGGTCCGTTTCCACTTTTATTACTAAGAACCATTCTCGTAACCCTCGTGGTTTTGCTCTTCGCTGAATTTATTCCCAAAAATATTTTTCGCATAAATCCTTCCGGGAAGCTGCGTTTCTTAATGGCTCCCTTTGCATTTATTGCGGTACCAATTTTAGCGCCAGCAACACTTTTAGTGATGTTTATTTCCAAACTTTTTCTTGGCAATAAATTAAAAGACCACAGTGACAAAGATCCAAATGTAGGCTTTACACACATGGAGCTTCAAGATTACATAGAACGCGCTGCAGACTTTTCGGAAGAGTCAGATGAGATTGACAAAGTGATGGTCGAAAAAGCCATCGAGTTGAAGGAAACCCTTGCGCGGGAATGCATGGTTCCGCGAAACGAAATTGTCGCCATCGATGAATCAGAGCCCTTCAATGTTCGAAAGCAGACTTTCATAGATCACAAGCATTCAAAAATCATTCTGTACAATAACGACATCGATCATGCCACTGGTTATGCTTTCCATCAAGATATTTTGAAGAAAAGCATGAACCGTTACGAACTTCTGTTTTTCCCAGAAACTGAATTGGTGACAGAGATTCTAAAAGCATTTATTGACAATAAAAAAAGCATAGCGCTGATCATCGACGAGTATGGAGGTACGGCGGGTATGATTACCATGGAAGATATAGTGGAAGAGATCTTTGGGGAAATCGAAGATGAATACGACGCCGACGATGGTTTGATCTGCGAGCAAATGACGACTGGAAAATACTTGCTTTCTGGAAGAGTTGAGATTGACACGATCAACGAGCGCTTTGAACTTGATTTACCAGAAGGTGAATACGAAACCATTAGTGGTTTCATCCTCGAACACCATCAAGATATCCCAAAAGAGGGTAAGACGATTAGAATAGAGGGTTACAAATTTTACATTAAGGAAGCCAGTATGACTAAGATTGCCTTGATCGAAATGACCGTTCCTCACTAGTATTTTCTGCTATCATTTACATTTATAACTGACTCATAACGAACAAAGAGCTCATAAGAATGTCAAGAAGGCCATAGGCTTGGCTCATTCTTTGATTTTAGTAGGAAAAGCAATACTTTTGCGAGTCTTTTCGAAGGCCTAAAAACAATATAAGATATGGCTGTTATCGGCAAACTTAGAGGGATGATCTGGTTATTGGTACCTGTGATCATCATAGCGATTCTATCGTTCTTACTCATGGATATATTCGGGAGCGGTAATTTTAGCTCTAGCAACAAGCAACCTACCAGTGGTATGGTGAATGGCCAGGAAGTTAATTACAGAGAATACACCGAGCGCATCAACAATGCGGTAAACCAACAACGTCAAGCGAACCCTTCTATGTCTGATGCCCAGCGCATGCAAGTGGAAGAGAGTGCTTGGCAACAATACCTGACGGAATTGGTTACGAAAGCGGAATTCGACAAATTGGGCTTAGGCGTCAATAAAGATGAGATGCGTGATTTATTAGTAGGAACTAATCCGCACCGTTACGTCTCAAGCTCTGCGCAATTTAAAGATGAGGCTGGGAACTTTGATCCTTCCAAAGTGCAAGCTTTCAACGATCAAGTACTGGAGGCAGACGAGGAAACGAATCCTCAGTTTGCAGCTTACAAAGAGAGCTGGGCAAATTTCCAAAAGAGTGTTCGAGAAGATCAACACTTCGTGAAGTACGGAAATTTGGTGAAGAAGAGTGTGTATATGCCTTCTTGGCAGGCAGAGATGAGCAGTCAAGAAGATGGCAAAGCGGTCAATTTCAATTACGTGAAGATTCCTTACACCGCTATTGAATACGATGCAGCGAACATCACCGATGCAGACTTGAATGCTTACATAAACAACAATGCTGCTACTTACAAAAAGAAAGCGAACGTTTCCATGGATTACATCGTCATTGATGTGAAGCCTTCTGCGGCCGATATTGAGGCTACTCGCCAAGCTTTAGACGATGAGCGCAGTTTATTGCAAACTACTACAAATGACTCTATATACATTGTGAACAACTCTGAAAGCACCTATAGTGGAGCTTATCAAACAGCCACTGAGTTGAGCTCAATTATTCAAGGGCAAGTATCTAATTTAGGAAAAGGTCAAATCTCTTCTGTTTTCCAAGATGGACAGACATTCAAAATGATTAAAGTAACAGATGTAGCATCTGTACCAGATTCAGTGAAATGCTCACACATTCTAGTAGCAGAAGATCCTGCTGATCCAAGTGCTGCCAAAACTAAAATTGACAGTATACTCACAGCCATTCGTGGCGGAGCGGATTGGGATAGTATGGCCGCTTTGTTCTCTACCGATAAATCAAACTCAGAAAATGGTGGTGATTTGAAATGGGCTAAGAAGAATGCAATGGTTCCACCGTTCAATGCTAAGTTGTTCTACGATGGTTCCGTTCCAGGACAATTGAAGACTGTGAAAACGCGCTTCGGTTGGCACATTATCCGTATTGATGATATTGCGACTACTTCGCAAGGACGCAAATTGGCCATTCTCAGTAAAACCATTGAGCCCAGTCAAGAAACTTCTCGATTGGCATATCAACAAGCTTCAGACTTCTCTAGCAGCGTAAATGCTAGCAACTTTACAAGCGAAGCAGAAGCTGCTGGTCATACCGTTCAGCAGGTTTTCACAAAGACCTTAAGTGACAACACTTTGCCAGGCATTGGATCTAACAATCAAGCTTTGACTTGGGCATTTCAAAACACAGTGGGTAATGTTTCGCCAGTGATCGATACCGGGGAAAAATTCGTAGTGGCGCATTTGACTGAAAAGAATGCAGCGGGAGTACCTCCTTTGAATAGTATTCGCGCGCTCGTTACTAGTGCCGTAACAAACATGAAAAAAGCTGAAATGGTTAAAGGCGAAAACTTCGCTAGCTTACAAGATGCTGCGAGTAAATACAATGTAACCAGCAAAACAGCTTCGAATGTAAAATTTGCCTCTACAGCAGGATTACCTTCCGACTTGAGTGGTGAAGGAAATGTGCAAGCAGCGGCTTATGCTTTGGGAGCAAATCAGATGAGTAATGCAATTGAAGGTCGTTCAGGTGTTTACTTCGTAGAAGTTACCTCTGTAGTTGATGCACCAGCAAGTGCTGATTACAGCAGCATTGCAAAGACAAAAATTACTACGCTTCGATCTAATGCTGACGGTCGTGCCGTTTCAGCTTTAAAGAACGCTGCAAATATTGAAGACACACGCCACACTATACGTAGTTACTAGAAACTAGTAAATAAAAACAATTTAAAGCTCTGCCCTTTGGGTAGAGCTTTTCTTTTTATACGCTAATTAATAAAGAATCTCCATGGCTACAAAATTTCCAATTACCAATGGTGTTCGCTTTTTACGTAAAGAGAAAGTTGAATTCACTCCCCATGAATTTGTGTATGTAGAAAAAGGAGGTACCTCGCATTCCAGTACCGTTCTTGGGGTTCCTGAACATCATGTTATAAAGACTCTCATCATGCAAGATGAGGCGAAAAATCCGCTCATTATATTGATGCATGGAAATTTGAAAGTTTCTACAAAGGAGCTTGCTAGACAAGCAGGAAAAAAAACAATTAAATCTTGCGATCCAAAAACAGCTGAAAAACACAGTGGCTATCAAGTGGGTGGAACCAGTCCTTTCGGCACTCGAAAAAATATGCCGATTTATATAGAAAAGACCATTGCTGACCTTGAGAACATTTTGATCAATGGAGGAAAGCGAGGCTTTCTAGTGGAAATAAAAAGTGCCGAACTGCTGCGAGTTCTAGATGGACAACTTGTCTCTGTAGGAATTGAGCAATAGGCAGATTAACCAAAAAAGATTCAGAGATCTCTCGACTTTCAACACAACTCAATTAAAACCTATGCAAGAGCCAAGCAAATTCCCTTTGAAACGTTACGATTTGTCAGAAGATAAATCTCTTCGCGCCTGGAGCACCGCCGATGAGTATCTTCTAAAAGCTTATTCTGAACTAAAGGAAAAACCGGAAAATCTTGCTTTATACAACGATCGATTTGGGTACTTAAGTTGCCACTTAAATACGCAGCAGCCTATAGTTGTTGTACATCAAAAAAGTCAAGAGCTAGCTATTGAAAAAAATCTTGCTTCAAATAAAATAGCCGCCATAAAATTCCACTACCCACTCGATAGCCTAAAAAATAAAATTGACTTTGCACTTATTAAAGTTCCAAAATCCCTAGCGCTCTTTTATCTTTTTCTTCATCATATTGCAGAAAATTCTTCTAAGGAGCTAGAGCTTACCTGTGCCTTCATGACCAGACATTTCAGTCCAAAAATGCTGGAAGTTGCAGGTACTTTCTTCGAAGTAGTCGAACAAAGTAGAGCAGTAAAGAAATCTCGTCTACTTTTACTTAAAAACAAAAAGGAAAACCCTCCAAAAGAAATCTTACAGCAGCTTACTTACAGAGAAGAAAAATATCAACAATATCGTGGAGTATTTTCCAGTAAGCATATAGATTATGCTACACAATATTTAATTGAGAATATTGAAATAAATAAAAGTGCAGAAAGTATTCTCGACTTAGGTTCTGGAAATGGCGTGATAGCGCATCAAATCAGAAAAGAAAATAAGGCCGCAGAACTCCACTTATTGGATGATTCTTTCCTTGCGATAGCATCTGGAAAACTTAACCTTAATTCAGAAAAAGTATTTCATCACTACGGAAACGATCTAGCCAAATTTGAAGATGGGCAATTCGATGTAATCGTTACAAATCCTCCCTTTCATTTTGAGTACGAGATAAATATTCAAGTGCCTCTTGAATTATTTCGACAGTGCTTTCGTTGTTTGCAGAAAGGGGGAACCCTGCAATTAGTGGCGAATCAACACTTGAATTACAAAGTGCATTTATTACCTATTTTCGAATCAGTAGAAATTCTTGCGGAAAACAAGAAATTCGTTATTTACAAATGCACAAAGTGAAGTAATTAAGAATTACTAATCTTTGTCTTTCCTCTTTTTAACTGCCTTCAAAAAAGGTAATTCTTTTGACTGGATTTTAGAGCGCTTATTCTGATTTGACAGCGAATCTCCCTTAGCTCCCTGCATTAAGTTATCTAGTTTACCCATTAAGCCCTTCAAGCTATCCAATTCAACTTGAAGGGCCTCTTTAGCCAGTTGAGCAGTATCTAATTCTGATTGTAGCAGTGAACGTGAACGTGACCACTCCATTTGCTTTCTACGAGATTCATCACGAAGATCAGCAGCCATGCTCCTATAAGTTTGTAAATCACTTTTCCAAGTTTCCTCTTTCAATTGAAGCTTCTCTAGGAGTAAAGTCTTGCTTTGCAATTCCCCACTTAAGCGTTTCACCATCAATTGACGCTTTTCAACTTCTTCCTTTAAGGACACCTCTAGCTGCAATAAAGACTCGCTGGTCTTGCGTAAAGTAATCTGCTTCTCCGATAGTTCCTCCATCAAGCTTTCAGCTTTGGATTTCCAGAGATACATTTCTCTCCCCAGTTCCTTATGACTTAGCTCTAAATCTTGCAGACTATCCGTGCGGTCAACTAGTTCCGAATTCAGTTCGTCTGCCTCGCGCTCCTTTTTAGAAAGACGTAGTTTCCAGTTGTTTAAATCAATAGCTAAAAGACCACGTTCTCGCACCTCACTCGATATTTTCTGTTCGAGTTCCCCTATTTCGTCCTGCAAACGTTCCCCTTCTTTCTTCTCCTTTCCAAGGGAAGCCTCAAGTGCCAAAACTCTTTGCAACTCTATATTTAGCAACTCAGATTTCTCTGCCCACTTGATCCTCCATTGTTCTAGCTGATCCAAAGCCACTTTACGTTCCTCACTCAAATTTTTCGTCACTGCTTCAGCAGCATCCAACTGAACAGCTCTTTCTTCTGCCAATCGTTTCGCCTCGACAAGCTTCTGCCCTTGCAGTTGATGGCTTTCTTGTAGGGTCTTCCATTCGGACTGTAAAGCTGAAAACTGATCCTTTACGTCCCTCAGTTTAGTCTTTTCTAATAAGAGGGCCTCTCCCTTCCGTTCATTCTCACTATTCACTACATTGATCTGCCCTTGCAAGCTCTCTATATGGCTATCCAATAGCACACTCTCGGACCGCAAACCCAGCAACTCCCGATATTGCGCCTTCTGTTCCTGCTTTAGTAGCTTGTACTCCCGTACAAGACGAACACATTCATTGGCCTTTGATTGATACTTGACCTTCCAATCCGAAAGCTCTGCGGCGATAAGATTCCGGTCCCTCTTTATTACAATGTACTTCTCTTCCTTTTTGTCGATCAAGGTCTTCACTTCTGACTTCCACTTCTCTGCTGATTGCGCTGAATTAGTTAGCTTTAATCTATAATCCTCTGACTGTCGCTCACTTTGAATTAGTCTCCTTTGCATTCCTTTCAGTTGCATTTCGTACTGCTCCCGCAGTTCATCTAATTCTCCATCATTCTCGCCCTGCATTTCTTGAATACTGGAAGTGGTTTCCTCTAATGCAGTATCTAAATCGATCAGCTTGGTAAGATAAATCTCCGACTGCCCCTCTAAATCTAGCTTTTCCTTTTTAACTTCTTGTAAATCGCGTTCCAATTGCGCATGCTTCTTCTTCCAATCCGTGACTGCAATACGATCGGACTCTTTCTCATCTTCCATTTTGGCAATCTTGAGTGCCTGCTTCTTCGTATCGGACACTTGGCCGCGAAACTCTATCTGGAGACGATCATGTGCCTGTTCCAAATCATTAAAACGCGCTTTCCACTTCTTCATGATTGACCACGAAAAAAAGGCACCCACGATAAGTGCAGTAAGGCAAGCTAGAGCCCAGGGGATTGACCACATCATATCAAACATTGGAAAACAGATTTATCAGACATACGTATTTATTCTAATTCAAAATCACACTAGAACTAGAGAACAAACGGACCTATAGCTATGCAACTGATAAACAGTCGAATGCGTTGCTAAAGGCTCCTACATGTATCGAGCTAGGCCTAATTCTCGCTAACTAGTAAACGCGTTAATCAGTGCCATAGATCACACATGGAGCCTTTAGAAAAATCTGGGGTTTTGCCTTGCCAAATGACCATTAAAGGTCTTAAGCTGCATGAAGATACAAAGGCTAGTATTGACAAGCAACCAAGCAAGCACTAATTGCCTCTTGATTAATCTGCACGTTCAAACAATCGGGCCTGTTTTATATAAAGCTTTCGAGAAGTCTCTTCCAACTTGAACTCAACATCTAAGGCAAAGTCTGAAAAGGATGCACCTTCGTCTTTCGCACCCTCATACAAATCAAAAAAATGCTTTTTCACTGCTAATAAATACCTCGTTGTAGACAAGATTTCCTCCGTAGTCATAATCGGTCTGCCTTCGTTAAGACTGGAAAGACTAATATATTCAACAATATCCTTGTCGGTATAAAACTCATAAGGTGAGTCAGAATAACAAATAAATTGATCGCAACTAACACCCGGCTCAGGTTTCACGATACTCTCTTCACCCAATTGTACATTAAAGACAAAACCATTCACATTATCACGGTAAAGATTACTTGTGATACAGACACCGTTGGCCGCCTCATCTGGAAACGAGCGATGCACTAAAATACCCATCGCCACAGATCTTGAATCTATTTGGAAATAAGAGCGTTCCTGGAAAGCTCGATCGCCCCAAGTACTCGCCCAAACCTTCTTAATTGCCTTTTCAATCGTCTTTACTTCATCACCCAATATCCCGGTTTTCGAAGCATACAGACCTGCCCCGTTAAAGCCCTTCACATCTTCCGCGTTCGTAGAAGAACGAAATCGCATTCGATTGCTGGGGCTAGTATTGCAAATCATCTCCTCCACTTCCCGTATCAAATTAGTGTCCACTTGGTGGCTATAGATCAAGGTTCTAATGGAATCTAGAAGCTCGCTAGCCTCTTGCGGGCTCAAGTCTTTCTCACTTACCTTTTCTACCAAGGGAATAGCTCCACACGCTTTTATATGTTGTAGATAATAGTAAAAAGGTATAGCAAAAGCCCCTTCAGGGATGGGAGCCTCCAGGAATTCTTCTGTCTCGACTTTTGACAACTCAGCAAAGTGCGCGGCTTTTCCTCCTACTAAGTCAATGTCTTTAAAACACAAGGATTCCATCTTCCACAAACCTTTACTTTCCGCATCCACCTTCAGTACGGTTTTCGATTTCTTCCTTCCTTTTCTCCAAAACTTTTCCGCTTCAGTCTCATCTGCCTTTTCCATAGAAAAAGTGTCCTGCTTAACTTCAAAGCGGACCAATTCCCCTTCAAACTCATTGAAAAATTTACTTTCCCAAGCCCTTTTCCAAGCCATAATAGGTGTTCCTCTATTCTGACAAAGTACGTTGATGTGGCTCAAAGGCGTTTGAAAATCAGTCGTGATTAAGCCAGCAATAAGTGGAATATCATTTGGACTTCCATTGAAAAGCAAGAGATCCTTCACTCCCACTTGTTCCATTTTGAAGGTATCTACTGCAATCTTCTTCAAATAGCCATAAGCTACTTTCTTGTTCAGTGCTTGGTACTGCTGATCGCCATAAATCTCTTCAGCGGTAATGATAGGCACTTCCTTTTCTCCTCTAAAACTCTCCACCAATCTTTGATTGTTAAGGAAAAGGTACAATTCCTTCTCTAATAAAAAGCCCTCCTTGACTTTTGAATAAAGCAGTACCACATCATCTCGTGACATTTCATCAGCGACAGAAATTTCCAAGATAAATTTGTCACTAGAAGCAAAATAATTCAATGTTCCCAACAAGAAGGCTCTGTCCGCTCTGCCTTCTTGGTAATTCTCTTTGTTAAAATCATGTAGGCTTCCGGAATAGTGTAAGAGGTACTTACAAAAGCTATAGTGATACGGATACCATAGGGAATTCATGAAGAACAAACGTTCCTTCTCTAATTGATAAATGAATTTCACCGACTTCACCTGTCCGTACTTCGAAGAAAGCGGTATTCCCGCCAGTTTATCAAATACCTCTTTCGATTCTAGGTCGTAACTGTATTTACCTCGTACATTGGGGTATTTGTTTTGAGCAGTAAGATTCTCAGAATAGGAAAAGAACAATAAAAATATCGTGACAATAAAAAAGAGCGACCTCGCCATCCCCCACACTTTACAAGAGAAAGAGCAAGAGCAAGAGCAAGACATTTTGTCGTCATAAAAGAAGACCACTATCCACATAAGGAATAATGATAAAGCTTTTTAGGCACTTGCTTTATGGAAGCAAGCAAACTCAACTAGCAACAGCAAGTTCAAAGCCTTTAATAAATTCTTGACAGGCAGGGCTTCCTTCCCAATCGCTTCTCAATAGACTATTGATGTTCAAATCATGAAACTTTCCATCAATGAGTAAGCCCTCTCTCTCCACTCCTTCTCGCAGAAATCCTAATCGATTAGGTATCTGTTGGCTTTTAAAGTTTCCAGTAGCACACTTGATAACGATCCTATTCGCATCACTATTTTCAAAAGCAAAATGAATCATTGACTTACAAACATTCGTCATGATTCCCTGTCCCGTGATGTCTTCTGATAACCAGTAGCCAATCTCCAAAGTCTTATTGGATGGGCTTCCTGTAAAATCGGCAATACCTACCAACTTTCCTTTAGAGAATATCCCAAAAGCGAATGTTCTTTCGTATATCGAATCATAACCCGTAGTGCCAATGAAGGCCCTCGTATCTTCCACTGATCGCGTATTTTTAACCCAAGGAAGCCACTTGCTCAAGTGGTCTCTATTTCGGTCGCTCAAGCGATATAAGTCTTCCGCTAAATCCATAGAAAGCGGACTCAAATGGACATCGCTATTGACAAGAATTTTCTCTCCAATAGATAACAGCTCTTTCATAATCTTAATCCTTTGCTCATTAAAAAAGCCCCCGGCAATGCTTTACTTCTTCAATATACAATCGAAACCTACCTTTCTGCAAACGAACATCTCCTCTATTTTATTATAATATGTCCCATAATGAACATTACAAATGCGTATTGCAACTGACTAAACAGCTGTGCTCTGCGGCCAAAAAATGCAGAACAGCCTAAGATTGAACACTTAAAGAACTGATTATACATTAGCAGATTATGTTATTCTAGTGAATATCTTTCGCGACAATTTTTCGCAATTTTATTTTTCACTTCTTTGGTCAAAAACCAACTACTGGTCATTAAAACAGCTGAGACTAAGATTTAACTTTCTCTCCACAATCGATCCTATCGACCAAGCCATCTTCAAAGGCAAAAGGTGTAAAAACAAAAAAGGAGGCAACCGTTCTTTCAAACAATTACCTCCACCTGCATTAATTGCGGCGACTCATTAAGAAATCGTACATTTCATAGTGCCGTCTTTTTTCAGCTTCTATTTTATCCAAATTCATAATTTGTTGCTCCACATAACTTGGGAACTCTTTCCGAATTTGAATGCGACTCGCAGGATCAGTAGGCATTTCTGGTACAAGATTATCTACTACCTTCTTTCCTGTAATACCAGCCAGTTTTTTTCGAAGCTCTTTTCCTAAATATTTGAAATTTAATTTTACCATTATTGATGGTTTATTGGTTGATCAATTGGTTCTCTAGCGGACAAACCTTCCCTGTTACCACAAAAACCATTTTTTGCGGATTAAAAAAGCACGTCCTAAATCAATTACTCCAGAAAGTCTAATTGGAAAAACTTTCCTTGCATCCCTCCACCTGCCAAAGCAGGTTTTCAATAAATCAAAGAATCAAATTCTCCGAAAGCTTGTTGGTATATATTATTGTTAATAAATTCTTGCATAAAAAAAGCCCGGTCATTCATTGATGGCCGGGCTTCGATAAAGTACAATTGTACTATTTTCATTTATCCCTTTCCGGCCAGTCTGTATCTACATCTTGCTCCTCAACACCATCTGTTGTCAAATCATTTATAGAAAAAATTTCACAATTAATACCCGCATCAATATTCAAAACAACAAAGGCGTACTTAGACTCCACGTTTTGCGGGGCGCCTGGATACAGCTTTATGTTTTGAAATTTAATCATGGGTTCAATTGTTTCGTTTGTATTTATTTATTGACAGTTAAACTGAATTTCTTTTATTTATTCATAAAAAAAAGCCCGAACTTTCGTACGGACTTCTAAGTAAAATAAAAACAAATTTCTTTGTTTACTCAAAAGTCCAAATAAAATCAAACGAATCCTCCTCAATACAGCTGTACGCTGTCCATTGGGTGATATTTATTTTGTTCAATTTCATATTATGACCCAAATGTATAATTAGTTTCCCAAGAGTGCAAACAAAACTTGTTATTTTATAAAATTTCATTTTTGCAATACTCTATTTCAATTAATCAGTTTCATAAAACTCCAAAGTCGACAGTCATAAATCAGGACTGCTGGAACTATTCGTTCTACTCAGTCGTTATAGTTGTTCATATGTTCGAATTCATAAGTGCAGTCATCCTGTTGCAGATGAGCAACGATATTATCTATAGCTTTTTAGGTATTCTTCTTTTGGTTTGTTTATTTTTCATTGTATCGTATTTCTTCAATAGTATCGATAAGAAAAAGAAGATTCTTCATGAGCAATTCATTAATGGAAGATGGCGGCGACAAGGACATACGGAAGAAGGCACTCCATGGGCTTTCGAAATAGCTTTTCATGGTCAATTTCTTGAAATGAAAGGTCAGCCAGAATACTGGGGGACTGCTCGTTACAAAGCTGTGAAGGAAGTAGAAAGTTTAATCATTCTTCAAATGTCAGAAATGGAAGGCGATTTGGAAGGTCAACATCCCATTCTACAAGTGGGCATTAATCGAAGAAGTGGGCTCATTTATATTGATAAACGCGTATATCAAAAAGTAGATTCCAGTATTATTGGAACCGATTGATGACACTTTCTAAGCTCATCTTTAAACTTACTCGATACAGCGTCCACGCGAAAAGTAAAGACGGGATTCCGAAAGCTACAAAACGAAACTTTTGGGTACTTGAAAGTTGACCAAGGCCTTCAACATACTCATGACGGTATATCAAAACAAAAAAGGACACGATCCCTACTAGTAAAAAGAAAATGGAACAAGCACTAAGGCTTATAAACAAGATTCTCCCCCAGTTGCGTCTTTCTAAAACAGCAACACCCGCTACTAAAAAGGCAGCGAAGTAGAGCGAAAGAAAGCCCATAAAGTTGGAGACAATCAGCAGACTTTCTGCCTTCTCAGCAGTAAACTCTTTCCAACTTGCTCCAAGTGAGGCACTGAGCCAAAAATTAAAATCGAGATACAGAGAAAAAACATTGACGATACAGCAATAAAAAGCAAGACTCGTTAGCGCAATGGTTACCCAGGCTACCGTTGATACAAACACTTCAGATCTCATGAGTTTGGCGCTCATAGAGCACAATATAGCCAGTTTAATTAGCCTTTAAAATATTCTCAGCACTAAAACACTCATAGTTAATGTTTTATGGATATTTTCAATATATATAGCACCTTATCTTTCTATGGTTTCCGATGAAGAAAGAAGCTATATTTTTACAAAAGTATTTACCTTTTTGACCTTAGTACCTTTATCTACTAAGAGTGGCCTAAATGGTCATCGTTCTTTGTAGTATTGGTGTAACAAAAGTAAAAAATTGCAGAAGTCAGCTAAAACCTACTTTACATCCACCTTACTGTCGTGGGCCGAGCAGCAAGAGCAACGCGACATGCCCTGGAAGGCGACGAAAGATCCGTATAAAATCTGGCTATCAGAAATCATTCTTCAGCAAACACGGGTGGAGCAAGGGCGTCCCTACTACCTAAAGTTCATTGCAGCTTTTCCTACTATTAAGGATCTGGCTGAAGCACCTGAAGAGCAGGTAATGAAACTGTGGCAAGGTTTGGGCTACTACTCAAGAGCTCGGAATTTACATGCAGCAGCAAAACATGTCATGGAGGAGCATCTTGGCGTTTTTCCAAAAGAGCATAAAGACATTCTAGCTCTTAAGGGAGTGGGACCTTATACAGCGGCAGCTATTGCTTCATTCGCCTATGAGCTGTCATATGCTGTTGTGGATGGAAATGTTTACCGTGTTCTAGCTCGCTACTTTGGTATACACAGTGCAATTGATTCCAGCAAAGGACAGAAGGAGTTCAGAGTCTTAGCACAGGAGTTAATGGATGAAAACCAGGCGAGTAAATACAATCAGGCAATCATGGACTTTGGTGCCACGCAATGTAAGCCTGGATTGCCTCACTGTGAAATTTGCCCCTTAAGTTCTGCTTGTGTCTCCTATGATACCGATCTCGTTAAACTTCTTCCCATTAAAGAGAAGAAACTAAAGAAGAAGAATCGGTACTTCTACTACTTTGTAATAAGAGATGCAGAAGGGCTTTACTTAGCGAAAAGAGAAAAAAAAGATATTTGGCAGCATTTGTATGACTTTCCCAGCATCGAATCAGCACAACTCAAAGAGCCATCAATAGTGATCAATGAAGCAAAGGAAAAGCTAAGAGAGTTGGAACTCGAATATCTTGGGATATCAGATCCATACAAGCAGGTTCTATCTCACCAAAACATAACCGCCTACTACTTGGAATTTGAATCAAGTAAAAACATTCCAGATAACTGGAAAAGTGCCGAAAAGGCCACAAAAACAAAACTGAAAAAGTACGCGCTTCCTCGAATCGTGGAACGCTACTTATTGGATAAATCATTAATTTCAAAGGAAGGAGAATCTTCCTAACATAAATACCGATTATGAAAACTTTAAATAAGGTACAGCTGATTGGTCGCCTCGGTAAAGATCCCGATACACGCTATTTCGACAATGATAGTGTGAAAACGAACTTTCCCTTAGCCACCAATGAAAGCTATAAAGATCGAAGTGGGCAAGTAATTGAGCGCACTGACTGGCACAATGTAGTTTGCTGGAATGGTTTGGCTAAAATTGTAGAGTCTTACGTCAAGAAGGGAGCTTCTGTCTACATTGAAGGTTCTATTCGCACTCGTTCTTACGAACAAGAAGGTGTTACGAAGTATATCACTGAAATAGTAGCTTCGGAGATGATCATGCTCGACAGTAAAAACTCGAACAATGCAGAATCTGGTGCATATCCTAATGCTAGCACCAACACAGCAACAAGTCTTGCTAACCCAAATAGCCCTGCGGCAATGGCTCAAGAAAGTACCGCAAAATTTGAATCTGCAAGCCCTGCAAAGAAACCTGTTGCGGATCTAGCAGCGGAAGAAGATGATGACGATCTTCCTTTCTAGACTCTTTTCTCTAAGAAAAAAGCTAATTTTCATAAGGAAAGAGGAATAAATGCAGTTTTATTCAAAAATAGCCGGGTAAGTGATGCTTATCCGGCTCCTTTTCCGTAGTTGAAGACAAAAGTTAAATAGCAAAAAGTGGAAAACAAGACTGACTCAGAACCTCCTCCTAATCCTGACCCCTTATCCTTTGAGTCCTTTGGACTGTTCACATACCTTTTTTCTACGGCAATTCACCCTAGCAGCATTGCTATCCTGCTGGCCCTAGTAATAGCACTTATTGTGTTGTCCGCATTAGTCTCAGCTTCCGAAGTCGCCTTTTTCTCCTTGTCGGCCGATCAACTCAAAGAACTAGAAGAAGATAAAACAAGCTCGAGCAAACGGGTGGTGAATTTAATGAAGCGGCGAGAATATTTACTAGCTACCATTCTGATTGCGAACAACCTCTTTAATGTTGGAATCATTTTAAGTTCCTACATGCTAACGAGTAGCTTTTTAGACCCTCTCTTAACTAATGAATGGCTTAAAATACTAGTTGAAACCACACTCATAACGGGAACATTGGTCGTCTTCGGGGAAGTTCTCCCTAAGCTCTATGCAAAAAGCAACAATCTGCGGATAGCAAAAGCAAATGGGCTTCTCCTCACCTTCTTATCCCAAATCTTCACTCCACTTGCAGGATGGTTAGTCAGTTCTACAAGTATGATTCAAACCTACCTTAGCAAAGGAAGTAAGGGAATTGACTACCAACGACTTGATCAAGCAATAGATCTAGTAGCCAAAAATAGTGGAAATGAAAATGAATTAGATCTACTAAAAGGCGTGCTCACTTTTGGAAACTTAACTGCTAAACAAATCATGAAGGCTCGGGTAGATCTTGTTGCGATTGACATGGATAAGTCCTTTAATGAATTGTGTGAATTGGTTGTAGAATCAGGATTCTCTCGCATACCGGTTTATAAGGACACCATAGATGATATCCAAGGTCTCATTTATGCAAAAGATCTCTTACCATTTACAGGAAAGTCTGCAAAATTCGACTGGAAAAAGCTCATCCGCACAAATTTGTTGATTATTCCAGAATCAAAAAAAATAGATGACCTTTTACAAGACTTCCGAGAAAAGAAAATGCACTTAGCACTCGTTGTAGATGAGTTCGGTGGAACCATGGGAATCGTAACATTAGAAGATGTCCTAGAAGAGGTAGTAGGTGAAATCGAAGATGAATACGATAAATCATATGTGGAGCTTCTTCAAAAAAATCACGAAAACGAATACATCTGTGATGGTAAAACCTCCTTACTAGATCTATCTCGTTTCATGGATATTGAACATGAGGTTTTTGATGAAATAAAAGGAGATTCAGATTCCATTGGCGGTTTACTACTGGAGCTTAATAATGGCTTTATGAAAAAAGGCGAGAAGATAATTTTTGATAAATTTCACTTTACCGTCTTGAGTCATTCTGCAAATCGCATCAAGGAAATAAAAATAAATATCCGTAAAGAAAGCAATGCACAAACTTCCTAATTTTCCATACTTATTTATTGCTGCATCAATTTGCCTAATTGTACTGGTTTCTTGTAATGATGAGTACACTCCTAAGCCGCAGGCTTATCCTAAACTAGACTTACCCAATAAAGCGTACGAAAATTATCCCAATCCAGACTGTCCTTACAGCTTTGAAAAACCTACTTACGCCGTAATAGATTTGGAACCCTCCATTGCTTTCAAAAATTCTCAAGATAAGTGCTGGATGAATTTGGACTTTCCTACAATTGGTGCAAAAATGCACATGAGTTACAAGCCAGTACAAAGTCGCGAAATGCTTATGAAACTCATAGAAGATGACTACAAATTAACCTCCAAGCACATAAAAAAGGCAGAATATATTGACAAAAGAGAAATTCGTACTGCCAACAAAGTATACGGTCTTTTCGCCGATGTTGGAGGCGATGCCGCTTCTCACATGCAATTTTTCGTCACTGATTCCAGCCGCCACTTTTTACGCGGTTCACTCTATTTTAATACCACACCAAATTTCGATTCGATCCGTCCAGCTATTCAATTTATTAAAGAAGATGTACTTCATCTGTTGGACAGTTTTAAATGGAAGGAATCGGAATAAATATTCTTACTGAAAATGAATTCATACCAAGTAAGCGGCCAATTAATTGATATTCGTGGCCGCGAAATATATCCTGCCATTGTCTCTATTGCCAATGGAATTATTCAAGAAATAGAACGAACAGAAGCTACAAAAGTGGACGCTCAATATCTTCTTCCTGGTTTTGTAGATGCACATGTTCACATCGAAAGCTCATTACTAATTCCAAGCGAGTTCGCACGTATGGCGGTTGTTCATGGAACGGTTGCTACCATATCTGATCCACATGAAATAGGAAATGTATTAGGGGTAAAAGGTGTTGAATTTATGATTCAAAACGGTAATCAAGTTCCCTTTCACTTTTTCTTCGGGGCTCCATCTTGCGTTCCAGCTACAAGCTTCGAAACTGCAGGGGCAGAAATCACCGTGGAAGACGTAGACTATTTATTGCAAAAACCTGAGATTCTATATTTGGCGGAAATGATGAATTGGCCAGGCGTCCTTTTCGGTGATGCAGAAGTAAAAGCCAAAATTGCACTCGCTCAGAAATACAAAAAGCCTGTAGACGGACACGCTCCAGGTTTGAAAGGAGAACAAGCTTTCCGCTACATCCAAGCCGGAATGACCACAGATCACGAATGCTTTACTTCAGAAGAAGCACTAGACAAATTAAAGCACGGAATGAAAATTCTAATTCGTGAAGGAAGCGCCGCAAAGAATTTCGAAGCTCTCATTGGGTTATTACCGCAGCACTACAAAGCTATGATGTTTTGCTCAGATGATAAACATCCTGACAGTTTAGAGATTGGTCATTTAGATCAATTGGTAAAACGGGCCTTGGCCAAAGGTCAAAATCTTTACGATGTCCTGAATGTAGCTTGCCTAAATCCAGTTGATCATTACAAGCTGCCAATAGGAACCCTTCAAGTTGGGGATTCTGCAGATTTCATTTGCATTGATTCTCCCGCCAATTTTCGCGTAAAGGCTACTTACATTCAAGGTGAAAAAGTAGCAAATGAAGGAAAGACACTCATTGAATCTGTTCCCTGCGAAAGTCCCAATCAGTTTGACTGCAACTTAAAGGAAGCTAAAGATTTTATCATTGAAAGTCCCGCCAAAAAGGTTCCTGTCATTGAAGTTCTGGATGGAGAACTGATTACAAATCGACTCGAATATGAGCTAAGCAGTAGTGATGGAGCACTCCAGACCGACGTATCTCTCGATATTCTTAAAATCGCTGTCATCAATCGCTATAGCGATCAAAAGGTAGCCACAGCATTCATAAAGAATTTTGGAATAAAAGAAGGAGCAATCGCTTCTTCGGTAGCACACGACTCTCATAACATTATCGTGCTTGGTACGAGTGATGACTATATGGCCGCAGCCACCAATGCTATTATAGAAGCCAAAGGAGGTCTATGCGCCACTGATGCAAACGGGACGGAACTACTAGCATTGCCTGTGGCTGGCTTGATGAGTGCTGAGGATGGTTATTCTATTTCTAGCGCCTATACTTCGCTTGATCAGCGGGCGAAAGCTATGGGAAGTACGCTCCTATCTCCTTTCATGTCGCTCTCTTTTATGGCTCTACTCGTGATTCCAGCCCTCAAATTAAGCGACAAAGGCCTTTTTGATGGCAAGGAGTTTGCGTTTGTTGAGTGGTAGTTTCCGCAAAAAAAGGAAAACTGCTACCTTCGTCAAAAAAAAAATCGAACTATCATGGGAGTCATCAATAAACTACGAGGTAATAAAGTCCTATTATTGGGCGTCATTCTATGCGCTTTAGTCGCTTATATTTTGATGATGGGCTATTCCGCCTATGCTGGATAAGGAGTTTAGCACTCGCAGCTTCTAATGGCTAAGTCATAACATTCGGTGACTTATCGAAATGCCAAACATCTACATAGAGAACAACTTTCATTTATATAATCTAATTAATCATGTTTCAAGACTTTAAAGACTTTATCTCGCAGGGTAATGCTTTAGACATGGCAGTGGGTTTGATACTCGCAACGGCCTTTGGAAAAATCGTTACTACCTTAGTTTCTAAGGTATTATTGCCTCCTATTGGAATGGCTATGGGCGGTGTTTCCTTCGATGACTTAAAGTATATTCTTCAAGACGGCGTTGCCGCTGTTGGAGACAAAGCAGCAATTGCTGAAGTAGCTATCGGATGGGGTTCATTCGTTCAAGCAATCATCGACTTTATCATCATTGCATTCGTGGTATTCTTATTCGTAAGAGCTTACATGAAAGCAAATCCACCAGAAGAAGTGGTAGATGGACCAACTGAAGTTGATCTATTGACAGAAATTCGCGATTCTTTGAAGCGCTAATTCGAAATTAACAGAACAGTACCGTCCCCTTCAATTTGAAATTGAAGGGGATTTTTTTTGTATCCCATTGGCCATATTAGCCGAACATCGATGGAGATGCCAGAAAGAAAAAGCCCAAAGCGTAAAGTTCTTTTCGAACGTTACGCTTTGGACTACCAAACAAAAAACTACTATTTAAAGATTACAGTGTTTGGCAGAACCACCTTACAACTTCCACCATTACTATATCCTTGCTACGCTCAAAATATGACTTTGATCAATACAAAACAACAGTTTGCATAAACAATTTTGCAATAATATGTATCAATTGTCGGCTTGTTCATTCGAAGACGAGTATTGACACTGCTTTCTTCGACAAGACATAACAAAGCCTCACTGTCTCATCTAATACGGTCACTTGCCTCAGCCTTTAAAGACCATCAAAACCAGAATAAAGAGAACAAGAAAGGGCGACCCTCACGGACCGCCCTCTATCATTATACTAAACAGGTAAATTCAAAATTGTTTTGCTTCACGATTCCTTAAATCAATCAAACTTCAGAAGTTGACTTCCACAAATCACGCTTGAATCCCTATTTGTGTTTATTAGACAAAATCAGCTCTTCGCCTTGACTTTAGCGTCAACCTCCGCCTCCGCAGCGGCTGGAGCCTCTTCCTCTACTGACTCTTCGCCTTCAAGCTTCGCTCTAATTTGGCGATCGATATCTTCCATCAAATCCGGATTATCCAATAGGAAGGACTTTACGTTCTCGCGCCCTTGACCAATCTTGTTGGTTTGGTAACTGAACCAAGAGCCACTTTTATTGATGATCTCCAGCTCCACTCCGAAATCAATGATCTCCCCTAGTCTTGAAATTCCTTCACCATAGATGATGTCGAATTCTGCTAAACGGAAAGGAGGTGCCATCTTATTCTTCACTACTTTCACTTTCGTACGGTTACCCAAAACCGCAACTCCGTCCTTAATTTGTGTAGAACGACGCACATCTAATCGGATTGACGAATAAAACTTAAGTGCGTTTCCACCAGTAGTGGTCTCAGGGTTACCGAACATTACACCAATCTTTTCTCTCAACTGGTTAATGAAAATACAGCAACATCCCGTTTTACTAATAGTACCGGTTAGCTTTCTCAATGCCTGCGACATCAAACGAGCCTGTAAACCCATCTTTGAGTCACCCATGTTTCCTTCGAGCTCACCACGTGGTACAAGTGCAGCAACCGAGTCAATTACTACGATATCGAGGCTGCTAGAACGAATCATATGATCAGCAATTTCTAGTGCCTCCTCTCCACAACTAGGCTGTGCTACATACAAGTTCTCTACGTCAATGCCCAATGACTCGGCATATAATGGATCAAAAGCATGCTCTGCATCAATCATCAAGGCATTTCCACCCAATTTCTGACATTGTGCAATAGCATGTAAAGCCAAAGTAGTCTTACCCGAAGACTCTGGCCCATATATTTCAACGACTCTCCCTTTGGGAAAACCTTTTATTCCTAAAGCTTGATCAAGTGCAATAGATCCTGATGGAATCACTTCCACATCTACTACTTCCTTATCTCCCAACTTCATGATGGTACCCTTTCCATGCATTTTGTTGAGTTTGTCGACTACCATTTTTAAGGCACGCGACTTTTCATCTTTTACTGTCATAGCTGTCTTTTTAAAGTCTAACACAAATATATACTAATTTTTTTAGTAAAAGTTAATCATACTAATATTTTTTGCATTTATTTTTCTTTATTTCCTGTTTCGTCTACTCCCCAAGCCTTAAACAAAGACTTACCTGCAAAGGTCAAAAACGTACCACATACGTAAAAAACTGTCATGGCAAAAAACATCATTCGCTCCACATAAATGTCTTGAAGTGAAAGACCGCTCAAGAATTGGGTAAAGCCAATAATTGCAAGCAATATCAGTAGGAATACCAACATACTTGTGCCGATGTATCTAGCGAAACCGCTTTGTCGAACAAACAGGATGTTGGAATTCAAAAGAATGAACAAGCCAATACCTGCCGTTGCAGCGCGCCACAAACTGATATCACTGGCGCCCAAAAATTTGCTAAGCAGTGTAATGATAAATGTGAGGACTATCACCAAGCCACCCTGGAAAACTGGACCTATTGAGATAATATGTTCGAGACTTAAAAGCGGCTTTTGCTCGCTCATTTTTTTGATTTAGTTCGAAGTCCTAACGTCTAAGGCATCCCTAATACCATTACCAACGAGGTTAAAGCCCAGGGTTAAAATGAGAATACAAATACCCGGTAGAAAGGCCAGAAAAGACTTAGAAGTGCCGATGTACTTGTAATATTCATTCAAAATGCCTCCCCAGGAAGGTTTCGGTGGCTGCACGCCAATTCCCAAGAAGCTCAAACCTGCTTCAATGATAATAGCTGAAGCGAAGTTTGCTGCAGTTATAACAATGATGGGTCCGACCGTGTTCGGCAAAATGTGCTTAAAAATGGTTCTAAAGTTCGAAAAGCCTAAGCTCCTAGCAGCTTCAACAAAATCTTTTTCTCGCAAACTAAAAAACTGTCCCCGAACAATTCTGGCCACTTCTACCCACATTACTAAACCAACTGCAACAAAAATGAGCCAATAGTTCCGTTGAAAAATGATCACCAAGGCAAACACCCAAAGTAATAGCGGCACCGACCAAAAGACATTTATTACATACATAATTAGATCGTCCACCCAGCCACGATAATAGCCCGCTAACGCACCTAAAGTGATTCCTATAACTAGTGACACAAAAACGGCTACTAAGCCCACAGAAAGAGACACCCGCACTCCAAGGAGCAAACGACTCAAGTTGTCTCTACCAAATTTGTCTGTGCCTAATAAAAAGGTTTGCGTTTTCAAGTGCTTATCTACAATGATCTTTTGTAAATCCTGTAATTCCAAAGAGAGCAAATCTCCAGCATAGTTCTTGAAATCAAACTTTCCTCCTTCAAAGTGCACTTCATTTTCCATCGTGTTTAGAGGATGGACTATCTCCGCCAAGCTGAAAGTATCTAAATCAATGTCTAAATCATCACCTGTGTATCGATCAACGACAATATTGCCACCGGAGAACTCATAACTCTTGATGGGAATTTTCTCGTAGATACTTTCTTGTCCGTTAAATAAACGCTCGCCCAACCAAGTTCCCTTCAGTTTTTGATCTTTACGTCGCTTCAACATCACTACCGAAAATCCCGGTTCTTCTGTTCGTATTTCGAGAATTTG
>CALFBW010000056.1 GCA_937951415.1 uncultured Chitinophagales bacterium
CAGCCAAGCCTTCTTCACCATCATTGGCAGTTTGAACTTCAAAACCTTCCTTTTCCAAATTGAATCGGATCAATTCAAGAATGTCTGGTTCATCATCTACTGCGAGAATCTTTGTCCGGTTAGAATTCATTGATTTAAATATAGTCCTTTCCCACTGAGTTTTGCCCAATGATGCCGCAATTTATACTTACGAAACGATTGCCCGAAGGTTTTCGATAAAATTTACGCAAACTTAATGTTTTGAATACCTGAGAATTTTCTTTAAACTGCCTAGAGGGCTCTTTTTTTGTTAAATTAGGGCAAGTTCTCCCCATCAATTAGCTACATGCAATTTGGAATCTTTAATGTTTTTCAGCTCGTCGGAGCTCTAGGACTTTTCATCTACGGAATGAAAGTCATGAGCGAAGGTTTGCAAAAGCTGGGAGGTGGACAAATGCGCTACATTTTGTCTGCCATGACCAAAAATCGCTTCCTAGGAGTGATTTCAGGTTTTTTCATTACTGCAATTCTACAATCGAGCTCGGCTACTACTGTCATGACTGTGAGTTTCGTTAATGCGGGATTAATGAGTTTGGTAGAATCGGCGGGAGTTATGATGGGAGCGAACATCGGAACTACTGTCACTGCATGGATCGTCAGTCAATTAGGTTTCAAGCTCAATTTGTCAGCCTGGGCTTTGCCCATCATTGCCATAGGAATGCCATTGTTGTTTGTAAAGAAAGGACGTTGGCGCTTCTGGGGACAAGCATTAGTGGGATTTGCATTGCTATTTATGGGTTTAGAAGCCTTGAAAAATGCCATTCCAGATGTGAGTTCAGAGAATCCCGTGATGTTGTTTTTAGCGCAATATTCAGAGCTAGGATTTTTGAGTTCAGTGGGCTTCGTCTTACTAGGAGCTTTGGTAACAGTAATCGTTCAATCTTCGAGTGCTGCCATGACTTTGACACAAACCTTAGCCATTTCTGGCCTCATTCCTTTTCCCGTTGCTTGTGCTATGGTTTTGGGGGAGAATATAGGAACTACTATCACCGCCGAGTTAGCAAGTTTGGTGGGAAATGTTCATGCAAAAAGATCGGCGCGAATTCATTCTTTGTTTAATCTCATTGGCGTTTTTTGGATGATTTTAGCATTACCCGTTTTCTTGCAAGGAGTAAATTGGTTGGTAGAAGCTTGGTACGGAGCTAGCCCTTATCAAGATGCAGCTCAAATTCCAACGGCCATTGCGGCATTCCATACAGCCTTTAATTTGTGTAATGTGCTCTTATTAATTGCGTTCGTTCCATTCCTAGTGGAAATGGCTAAGCGTTCGGTAAAGGCCAAAGATGGAGAAGATGAAGAGTTTAGACTGCAATACATTACGTCTATGAATGTAGCGGCTCCAGAAATTGGTGTCGCGAATGCCAAGCAAGAAGTACGTGAATTCGGAAGTCTCCTTGAAAAAATGGACCACAATCTCAACGCGCTATTGTTCGAGAATCCTAAAGACCGATCACGACTCCTGGAGAAAATCCATTTACGGGAAGATATGACCGATCGAATGGAAGTAGAGATAGCAGATTTCCTAGCCAAGCTTTCAGAAGCAGAATTAAGCTCAGCGGGTACGACGAGAGTGCGATCACTTTTGTCGATCATCAATGATATGGAGCGCATCGCCGATATTATCTATGAACTCTCCTTGACCAATGAAAAGATCATGGAACGGAAAATCCAAACGCCGAGCTCTTTAAGGAAGGGTCTGACAGAAATGTATCGTTTGATTTCTCAGCAGATAAAACAAATGAATGAAAACTTAAATAAACGTTTTCAAGATGTAGATATTCAAGCTGCCCTAAATGTGGAAGCGCAAATAAATGCGATGCGAACGAAATTGCATCAAGATGTGTTCAAGTACATCGAAAGCGGTGATTTATCAGCACAAGAAAGTATTTATTATATGAATGTGATTAACAGCGGTGAACGCATAGGAGATCATTTAATAAATATTAATGAGGGAATCATAGGGGAGAAGTAGAGATTAAATCTAAGAGGTTCTTGTATGAATGATGTAGTGGGATTTTTATTTATAGACCCTTATCGATTTGGACGACCAATGCACATCTGGGCAGACTTAGTTCTCGTGTTTATTGGAACAGCAGTGCTTATGTTTGTCCTTTACCTATTGTTGCCTAAAAGGAAATCTGAAAAGCCCTTGTTTTATCGGCCGAATGAAGTCAGTATAGGGCGTGATGTTTTGGGTTTAGAATATAAAAGACAAGAAGGACAGTTCTTTATCGCAACAACTGGATGTGATTTGCTGCTGCCAAAAGCAATTTTAGCGATCGCAGTCTTTGTTTTATCCTTCCTTGCCCTTTTCTTAGATTTTGCTTTCAAGATATCTCAATGCCGGCATTGTTAAGAGCCCCTAAGCACTCAAAGAAAGAAGGGAATAGCGGAGTGAAAAGACTAGTATGAACTCTTTTTCTCAACCCAACGTCTTTGCTTTAGTTTGCAAGTTTTTACATTTCTCCATTCTCATCTCTTTTAGGAGAAGTAGAAAGTCCGTATTTTGTTTCGATAAGACTATTGTTGTAATTCGCAGTAGAAGACGTAGTCATGATATAAAAAAGATTAAATGGAAGAGTTAGAGCAGAACGAAGAGCAGTTTCGCGAAGAAGCTGAAGGGCTAAACGAGCAAAAACAACGATGGGACGAAGAAGAGTCGCCATCGGAAGAAGGCTTGAAAGAGGAATTGCCAGAAGTTATAGAACCCCCTAAACCTGCCGAAAATCTAAAGTTTTGGGGTGAAGGAACTAAATACTTTGGAATTGCCTTCGTGAATTTTTTATTAACGGTGCTTACTTTTGGCTTGTATTATCCTTGGGCAAAAGCTAGAACAAGAAGGTATTTGTGGAATGAAACTGAAGCAGGAGATTCGCGTTTTGTGTTTCATGGTACTGGTAAAGAAATGTTCAAAGGCTTTGTGATAGGCTACGGAATTATTGTCGGGCTTTATCTCATGTTAATCTTAACAATAGATTCGGCAATGGGGCTGTTGTTTGTGTTGCTTTTTTATTTTGCCCTAATTGCTTTGATGCCCTTTGCCATTTTTGGAGGATGGAAGTACCGAGTGACCAGAACTTCTTGGCGAGGAATTTATGGGAGGTTTGATGGTGAATTGAAGCCATTTTTGAAAATGTACGCCAAAGGAATATTTTTCACCATTATCACTTTCGGGATTTACGGCAGTTGGTTTCAAGTGAACATCCGCAAGTATTTATTTGAACACACCAGTTTGGGTAATATTCGACTGGGCTTTAAGGGCGATGGAGGTAATCTTTTAGGCATCACATACCTTGGACTATTTGCAACATATCTCAGCTTGGGCTTATTTTTCCCACAATTTGTGAAGATGCTTTTTAATTTCAATATTAATAATACCACCATAGAACAAGAGGGAAATGTTCGGTTTTTAAACTCGACAATGACATCAGGGCAATCGTACAAAGTTCTGATGGTTAATTTCTTGCTCTTAGTGGTAACATTGGGTTTGGCTTTTCCATGGACGTTCATGCGATGGATGCGATTGAGTATGGATAATATTCAACTTCCTGAAGGCCTTGATTTAGATGCTGTTGAGCAGATTGAAGGTGGCGATGCCTCAGCGACAGGAGATGAGTTGATGGATATATTTGACATGGATTTTGGAATATAGTAGCAGTGTTCCAAGAATCTTTGTTGGGTGCTAAGCCAATAAAAATAAGATAGGAAAATGCCTCAGATTCTAATCACTAGAGCTGAGGCATTTTTTTGTTTCAAAATGCGTTTTTTAGTTTCAGTATATGCATAATTCAAGTTTTGCACTTTTTTACATATTAATATTTCGAGTTTAAAAAGCAAATGAGTATTGCGTATTAGTTTTGATTTGGACAATACAGTGGTGCCTTATTCTAATGAGTTTGAAACGGAATCTATGACGATGGTAGCTAGGCACTTCGGAGGAGAACGCATTCGAAAAGGATCCATCTTATTGTTTAAAGATTTACAAAATAGAGGACACGAATTAGGGATGTACACTTCGTCTTTGAGAAGTGAATTTTTTATTCGTAAAACTTTTTTGTAGTATGGCTCATTTCGAATAAAGTGAAAAGTGTAAATTGTAGAACTTCGAAAAACCCGTTATTGTTTGATTTTGATTTACACATTGATGACTCCAAAGGTGTTGGCTTAGAAGGAATCGACTTGGGATTTAATACCATTATTGTGGATAGTGATGATGCATTTTGGACGGAAAAGATATGGAAAGAACTGATTGCTTTGGAAATTGAAAGTGCCGTATCGAAAGAGGTTTGAACTTATAGAGGAAAGAATTATGAAGAAGTTTTCTGCGAGATATTTTGACGGAAAAACAGCTCGACCAGAAATTGTAGAGGTGTTGATTCAAAATGACTTATTGCACATTATGTTGGAGTCAGATGATGAAAACGACATTACTTGGCTATTACCGAAATGCAAGAAAGATACTTTTAGCGCAAGCAGGTATTTAATGGTAAAGAACGAGGAATTCCCAGCCGCTACCTTGGAGTTTCGCACAGTCGATGCTGATTACATGGCTGAAATTCTTGGCAGCGATGAAGGTTTTATTGCAAAAATATATTCCAATGTACTCAAAGCCAATCCTGTTGTTCTGGTAGTAGGTGGTTTCGCGAGCATGGCTTTTATTTTATTTGCCTACGTTTTTTGGCTTTCACCTTGGGTAGGGGAAAGAGCCGTTGCTGTTATTCCCAAAAGTGTGGAGGTAACACTTGGAAAGAAAATGATGAGTCAGTTTTTGGCCTTTGATGAAATCAACGAAGAAAAATCTGAGCAATTACAGGCTTTTTTCGATGCTTGCGATTTTCCCACCACCTATCCGATCGAGGTGCACTATATGGAAGGCGGAATTGTCAATGCCTTTGCAGCCCCAGGTGGCCAAATTGTAGTGTATGAAGGATTAATAAATAAGTCGGAATGTTGGGATGAAGTCGCTGGAGTTTTAGCCCATGAGTTGGCGCATGTCGAGAATCGTCACTCTTTTAAAATGCTGTGTCGTAGTGTAAGCAGCTATATTTTGCTTTCATACATAACAGGCGACGTTGCTGGAATTACCAGTATTATTTTGGAGAATGCCAATCAGCTAAATGAACTTTCTTACAGTCGGGCTTATGAGAAAGAAGCTGATCTTACAGGTCTAGGTTTTATGAAGGCATCGCAATTTAGGCCCGAAGCATTGTCTGATTTTTTTGAAAAGATGATGCAATCCATGGAATTTCATATGGACGATGAAGAAGAAGATGGTCAAGATGCGGATTCCAGTGAAAGTATTCTTTCCAAAATTGATTGGGAGCGTAGTCTTGAAATTCTAAGCACTCACCCAATGGGCGAAACTCGAATGAACTACATTAAAGAGACCATCGCCGGAGATTCTTCATTTGATTATGAGCCGGTGGTACGTCCAGACATCGAAGAACTTTGGCATGCCTTGAGAACTAATACTCCTGATTTTATTGAAAAGGTGGAAGACATCATAGAACATGGAGCAAGAATAGAATATGAAGATGGCGAAATTGATATTGTGCCCCGAGAGCCGTCGGAAGAATCATCTGAAGAATCGTCTGAGGAGTTCGAAATAGAAGAAGAGTTGGAATAACTGTTTTAATCTTGAAATAAAACGCGAAGAAATATCAAGCAAAAGAAACAGTAAATTTGCCTTCTATGTTCGAGCAAAGAAAACTGCAAGTACTTTATGAGGACAATCATTTGATTGCCGTTAATAAACGTTCTGGCGATATAAGCCAAGGAGACAAAACGGGAGACAAGCCTTTAGGAGATTTTGTCAAGGACTACATTAAAGAAAAATACAAAAAACCTGGAGACGTATTCTTGGGTGTGATTCATCGAATTGATCGACCAACCTCGGGCGTGCTTTTGTTTGCACGGACCAGCAAGGCTCTGGAACGAATGAATAAACAATTCAAAGAAAAGAAGGTGCAAAAGACCTACTGGGCCATCACCAAAAATGCACCTAGCGAAGAAAAGGGGAGCTTACACAATTATTTATTGAAACTACCAAAAGGGAATGTTTCAAGAGCATATGCCAATGCTGTGAGTGGATCGAAAGAGGCCAGTTTAGATTATCTTATTAAGGCAAAATCTGATCGTTACCATTTATTAGAAATAAAGCCACATACCGGTCGTCATCATCAAATTCGTGTGCAATTATCAAAGATAAATTGTCCAATAAAAGGAGATTTGAAATACGGTGCTGATCGACCAAATAGGGATCGTTCCATTTGTCTGCATGCAAGAGCGGTAGAATTTATTCACCCTGTCAAAAAAGAGCTCCTAAGAATTGAAGCTTGTGCTCCCGAGGATAAACTTTGGCAAGCGTTCGAAAAAATGCTCCGATAGAAAATTTGTTATTACTTTTTAAACCTCGGATGAAAACTTCCTAGTGTTTCTTTTAAGAGACTCTTGCTTGCATGAGAATAAATTTCGGTAGTAGTGATCGACTCATGACCGAGCAGCTGTTGAATAATTCGTAGATCTGCACCTGCTTCATACAAATGTGTTGCAAAAGAGTGGCGAAGTGTTTGGGGGCTAATGTTTTTTTTGATTTTAGCTTTGCTAGCCGCTTTTTTAATAATATTAAATACAGAAACCCGA
>CALFBW010000057.1 GCA_937951415.1 uncultured Chitinophagales bacterium
AACCGTATTCATCACTTCCGTCCATTACTAGGAGCGTGTCGCAAGTGTTCGTCCAAGTTGTTGTTGGTAACACATCTCCATCATAGTGCGGATACAGCATAATTTTGAAATCAGGTTGTACACTGTTGCTTTCCACAATCAATCGCGGACGGTCGTAATTCGGGTTGTCGTTATACGGATTGCCCGAAAAATAATCGAAGTATTCTAGGGTATCTTGAATGGCAGGAGGTGTTGATCCATTGTAACCGTTGTTGTTCAGAATTCGAACCAGCAAGCGACGATTTCCTGTGGCAGCTGGTTCCTTCAAAATAACATCGCAGCGGTAATCGCTATTCACCAAATTCACATCGGTTGATTCAATTTCGAGGTCTCGGGCAATCTGCGCCAACCACTTATAATTGTGCACATTCCCATCTTTCTTGACATCGTCAACGATTAAAACAAAAGGTTTTGCGCCTTTTACCATTGCCACCGAACGAATCACTTTTTCCATTGGATTGTAAGGGCGCTTCACCAAGCGTTCGTAATTGCCATCGTAATGCCAGCTCGGAAAATCATAAAAAGGAATGTTGTAATACGGCTCACTCGAAGGCTGGTATTGAAAGTCATTCCAAGTTTCCGTTACAGGCTCCCAAGCATTGTTTCCCAATTGAGGATGATCAGCACCTGCTGGTTGAGCCGACCAATCCCATTCCCAAGAATAGGCGTAAGTAGCATCTCCCGAAACCACCGACATTTCGGGACTAGGGCTCCAATTGACAATCTTCGCGGGTTGTCGGCACTTATCTCCTTCATTGGTATTCACAGCAACGCCTAAGTCGTTCACTAAAACACAAGAATGAAAATAAGTGGGCTGAAACGGGCTTCCTCCATAGGATTTACGCACCCAAATTCTGCCTAAAGCGCTCAGTGTAAAATCATTTCTGTCGCCATGGGTGTGCCCGCCCAAATCTTGACGCGCATGAAACTGCACCGCCAAATCATTCCTATCGGTACCACTTCTCAAAACCGCCAAGCCTCTTTGCGGCGCTAAAAAATCTTCCTCTTGTACAGCATTTGCCTGATCTTGCCAATTGCCCGGCGTATAATCTTGGGCAAAAATGGCGGCAGGAATCACGTAATTGTAATAGCTGTCATCTGCTTTTACTTGTGCATAGTAATAGGGGTTGCCTTTCTCTGTGTCTTCTATGTAGTTTCTCCACATGAAATCAATATCGGGATCATTCGGGAAAGCGTATTTTAATCCAACTGCGTCGGCCGCACTGAATTTATATCCGCCAGTGACGGCATCCTGTCCACTTCCGCCCCAAACATCATAGGAGGTAAATCCTTCGCCGAAGGGTTGACAAATGGCGGGCAAATAATGCTTTCCGAAAGCCCGAACGTGCGGATGTGAAAGCAAGCCGTAACCGCGTTTCGACATCGCAATGAGTGTGGTTACAAATTGATAATTCTTACCCAAACCTTCCAAGCTCGCTCCAGAAGCGTACCAACCATAATTAATAAAAGTATGCATCGAACGCATCCAGCGATCCGTGAGCGCTGGATTGTAACCGGGCTCTCCTTCGATGGCGAGATTGGTAATGATCTCAAAAGAATTTAAGCCCGACCAATTGCTGGCATTCGCAAAAGCTTCTACATGTGCGCCATGCAAAGGTTCTGGTGCCACCACTTGCGCTAAGGCTTGTCGCACCAAATCTTGCTGCGCAACAGTCAAACTATTGTAGTGCAAATCGTAGCAGAGCGCCATTTGGGTTCCTCCAAAATGGTTGTAATCGGAATGATCGATGCTTGGATCAGCAATCACCAAATTCGCCCAATGTTCCATAGCCGTTGCTAACATGGTAGATCGAGTGCTCATGCTCAAGCCTATGATCGGATCGGTCTGCCCAGCCTTAAATAAACATTCAAAAGCTTCGAATGCCATCATACAGGCGGTTTGGTGTTTTTCTTTTACAGGAACTCCATCCCAAACATTAGGATCTTGTGCTACTAAATTGGCGTAATGCACCGAGCGATCCCAGGCCCCAGAATTGTCGATTAGTCGATTTCCAAAACCGTCTTGTGAGTAAGCCGCATTTTGATTGTAATTCGAGTAGCCCACATGTGTGAGAATGGTGTGGGCGTTGATGAGTTTTGAAACTGACTGCCCACTCAAGCTTGTTGTCAAGCGGTTTATAATGTCTGGAATTTCTTCCGGACCAAAGAAAATTCGAGGGTGAACTCCTACTGCTGGAGCATGATTTATTCGTACTACATTCGTTGAATCCCAAGCAACAGTCTTACTGCCGAGTCCATTGATGTCGCTGTTATCGTAATTGTCCCATCCATAAATAAATCCGCCATCTTTTTGACTTTGACTGTAAAGAACCAAAGAAGTAAAAAGTAGGCTAAAAAAGAAGAATTGCTTCATGATTGAAAGATAAGGAATTTAAAGAGGCTCTTTTGGAATTGCCATCTCTATTTTGAGTCAAATGGAAGTAAAAGAGATATTGTTTAGGATTTAGTAAAAGAATAAAAGATGCAATAAACGAATGTGTACTAGCGAAGTCTTATCTCATACAAATAATGAATAAAATGACTGAATTCTAAATTCGCTTTTTAAAAATCACCGCGTATGAAATCTTTATATACATTGCTTTTTTTCTTTTTGGTAATAAATGTGCATGCGCAAGATTTACTTCAAAAACATCCTGATTTTTCATGTGCCGAAGAAAGTTCAGAGATTGCTTTTGGGTGGAATGGATTTGAGGAACAAGAATTGTATTATCGAATTTTATTGGGTCAGCGATTAAACCCTAACCAGAAGTCTTACACTTCACTAAAAATAGAATTAGAATCACTGGAAAAAGATGAGCGTGTAAAGTTTCACGACATCAATCGAACCATGTTGGATGGACTCGAATTGGAAATGGACTTGATTTTTAGAAATGCTTCCAATCAAATAAAGCAAGAGCAGTCGGTTAATTTGGTAATAAATAAAAGTGCTGCAGAAAAGAAGATTGCTCATGCGAACTCTGCTGGTTTGAAGCCTTGTGCAATTGAAGTAAAGAATATTCGTGACAGTTTTTCGAGGGATAAACATAAATTGAAAACTAAGTGGGATCGTTTGCTGATGGCCGAAAAAGATCTCGCAAGTCTATCTTTATTTAGAAATAAAAAGCATTTACTAGAAAATATTTCTTTAACGAGAATAAGTGAGCAGGTCAGTCTTTGGAAGGAGACAAAGGCGGCTATTGCTTCTTTTAGGATATTAAATAAGTCGGGCTTGGTAAAAGTGCGAACGGGTACGCGTTATCCTAAGCTGGAACCCATCGAAAAGGAGTTGGAGGCATTGCGTGGAAATTTGGTGGAGCAATATCTCAGAAAAGGCGAGGGTCAAAAGCACAATCCGCGCAAAGCTTTGCAGTATTTTGAAGCTGCGCAAAAGTTGGGTGCTTCGGCAGATGGGGCTCTAGCCATTTATGACTTGTATATTGAAATCGAAGATGTGGAGCAAGCCCTAGAAACTTTGCTTGTTATCAAGGCATCGAATGCGAATCAAGTTTCTGTTCCTTTGGAAGCAAATCGCTTATTCGATTTAATGAAAGCTAAGGTTTTCGACTATCTAGAATTTGAGTCGGATTATGAAAACGCAGTATCTGTTGTTTCGGATTATCGCAATTTATTTTGCGCCAAACATTTATTACCAAATTGTGCGCTTCGTTTCAATAATTTAGAGCAAGAGGTACGAACTGAAATCGAAAACAGAAAGGTATCTGTTTTCAATCAACACATTGATCGAGCTTTTTCTTTTGCACAGCAAAATAATTTTACTGCAGCTCTAAATGAAATTGACGCTGCAGCCGTTTTTGAAGCCAGTAATGCTGAATGGCTTTCGGGTCATCGAGCGAGGGAAG
>CALFBW010000058.1 GCA_937951415.1 uncultured Chitinophagales bacterium
ATGGATGTAGCTTTACACTCACATACAAATCGGTAGAATTGAGATTGCGCCCGCCCATGAAGGATCCCAAGTCTTCACTTCCGACAGTTAAGAAACCCATTCGCAAGCTTAGACCCGCGCGCAAATCACGATCATTCATCAAACTTATCGGAAGTTGAAGTTCCAACCACTTCGATTCGAATCTCGGAGCCACCACCCACAAGTTGGGACGTGCTAAGTCAGTCCCTAATACTGGTACTCTACGAAGCGCCATACCGGAAACAAAGAACCGCTTAGACAAGCGATAGTCAAGTGAAACACTTAAAGCAGCAGGTGTAAATAAACTAAAGCTATTGCCACTGGTACTTGCAGTAGGATCGCCCAAACTCTCTCTAGAAAGAACAGCAGCAAATTCAGAAGCTTCTTCCACACCGTCGTAATTGTCAGACAAAATATCTATGGCTCCATCGGTGGTAATAGAATGATCGACGGCTGTGGCGTACTTAATAAAACCAACATCTATTAAAGACACACCAAATCGAAAATCATACTGTCCCTCACCATTTATTCCCTTAATGTACTGCAAGCCTAAATCCCCCGAAAAACCGTATCCTCCTGATTTTTCGGTAATACCTCCTTCCGTTCCATCACCCGTATAGCCAAAATCAGCATCTAATTGCGATAAAGAAATACCTCCTTCCGTCTTGGTTATTGTGGTGGCTTCATTTAATTGAAAATACGCCGCCGAAATCGGCAACAAATAATTCGCGTTTATTCCAACATGAATTTCTTCATTGGTTGATTCGAAAATTCGATTTCCCAGGTGTATTCCCACAGAAGCGTAACTGGCATAAGCAGCTTTGAATTTCTCTTGATCAAAGGAAGTTTGAAGAGGTCGTCCATCATATTCAAAGTATGAAAAGCCATTAGCCACTGAGCGTGTACTTGCAAATGCCTTAGCCTGCGTTAACAAACCGAAAGTCCAATTACCTTTCGAAATTCTGATGGAAGGAGCCATCAAATACAATTGTGCTGTGAGGCCTCTTTTTGCATTGCTTCGTTCATAGTTGTATAGTCCGCCAGTAACATTTTCATCATCAGCCGCTTCTTCCTCCCAAGACCAATTGTCTTCTTGAGCAGCAGAGATCCATGATTGATTAACGGCATAAGCGTAGTTGTTCTCGAAAAACACTGCAGCCGTAAAGAGATTTAAATCCCAACTATATGGAGAGTTGGCTACAGCCGCTGGATTTAGTGAAGCAGCATTTATTCCCGCATAATTGCCAAGCTTTGTTCCTAATTGTTCTTGCGCAAACACATTCGTTGTCGAGATGTGAATGATCACAATAAGAAAAAAAGAAAGGACAGACCATCTTCGATGGGAGCTAGAAGAAAACGAGAACGATTGAAACAATGCTGGACTGGTCATATGCTGATGTTTTGTTTCATTCATGAACGGCAACTCAAATTTATTAGGTATGTATTTCTGTGATAAAAACTCTGAAAAGAAATTAAAGTTCACATAATAGATATTACTAGAATCGCCCACAATAAAGACACCGTCAATCTACGTTCAAGATAAGGCTCCATTCAAATTCATTGCCAAAATCACTTAAAAAGGATATCCGATTCCGATTTGAAGCACCAAATTATCTCTTCGCCAAGCCCCGTCCCTGACATTAAAATCTCTGATTGTCCAGCGCTCCCCTTCCGGCAAATAGGGCTTACGAAAAGGTACAGCTAAATCGAATCGAATTATGAAATAAGAGAAATCAGCTCTCACTCCTAATCCCCCTCCTACTCCAATTTCGGAGATAAATTTGGTCGATGAAAATTGCCCACCTTCTAAATCTGTAGATCTCAAATTCCAAACATTACCTGCATCAACAAAAAAGGCTCCTTTGAAGAACGAATAAATAGGAAAGCGATATTCTAAATTAGCTTCTAGCTTAAAATCTCCGGTACGATCATATTGTGAATTGGGGTCATCGGCATCAGGAATAAAGGATCCAGGTCCAATTCCTCGAATTACAAAAGCACGAACTCCTGTCGATCCTCCCGAATAGAATTGGCGAATATAAGGCAAAACATTATTGTCTTTTCCATAGGCAAAACCTATTCCTCCATAGGCTCGAAAGGCTAAACTCGATCGGGAGCCAAACGATTTATACTTTCGAAAATCAGATTCAAATCTAATGTATTGTGCATAGGGAAAACCGAGCAAATTGTCTACATTATTCTCGATTAATCCAAGCACATCTAAGCCTTGCTCGATGCCATAGATCGAGTTTCCAGCAATTTCCACTTTGCCCCTAAATGTAAAAAAACTTTGACTGTATTGTCGTTTGGGACGATTCGAATAGATATAGGTATAACTACCTCCTGGAATAAATTTATTTTCTAAGCTTTTTGCAAATCCTCTGTTGGCGACCAGGAGTGAATCAAAAACCGCATTTGTATTGAGTACTTCTGCGTAAATAATTTGAAGAGGATTAAGTATGTGTCGATGCACTCCATCTCTGCTCCAATCGTAACCATAGGTGTAATCAACACCAGTTAAGGTGAAATTAGATTGCGCCTCTCCTGGAATTTCTCGACGATAATAAAAGGAAAGTCCCATATTCGTGGTGACATCGGTTTCTTTCATCCACAAGCGCAAACGGTCTGTAAGTATTCGCTTTGGTACAGGTAAAATAAACCGTGGAATTTTCAGATGTAAGGAAGCGTTACCATTTATTGTTTGAATAAGCGGTTCGCCAACATCTCGATTCAAATTAAACTCCACACCACCATACAAACTAAAGGTCAATCGCTCTGCACCACGAAAAGTATTTCGATTTTCATAAGTACCTGTGAGGGCTGTTCCGAGTACTTGGTCGTTCACAATGATATCGGAACTCCGATTATTCCACTCATTTTCTACGGAATAACTCATCTTTTTTCCCGGCGTCAAATAGACATATACATCTAGCAAATTTTCTCCCCAGGGAGATTTCTTGGTTTCATATTTAATATTGACAAACTTAAAAACTCCAAGTTGCAGAAAATTATTTAGCGTCTCCCTACGCTTTGAATAAGAATACAACTGTCCTCGACTAAACTTGATTTGATCAGTAATCACCTCTTTTTTAAAACGACCACGAGCTGTTACATAATG
>CALFBW010000059.1 GCA_937951415.1 uncultured Chitinophagales bacterium
TGGCATCACAGCATTAGCCGTTGATTACTTTGTCTTGAAAGCTCCAGCGGAGCGACATATCGCTGAAACATTGTGATTGAGGTGTCAAAGAAGCAATATCCCCGCGTCGGGGTTTCGCAAAACGGCCTATTTATTGGGCTATAATCATTTCATCCCGTCGGGATTTGTGAGTTTTATTCCTTTCTTTAATTGTCGAATCCTTTTTGTCAATTGAATCGAAAAACATTGAGTCGGAACCTTTTTGCAAGTCTGTGGAAATCCCATCCTGTCTATCTTTTACATCTTGTAAATCCTGTTCAAATTACTAGGAAGGATTTCTTTACCCTAAGGGTTTCTGTATTAATAATACTGTCGATTTCTTTTGAACCACAAAAGAAACAAAGACACACAAAAGGGGAATGGTAATAATTTCAAAGTAGGGATATTAAATCTATGCCACGGCTTGGCAATAGATTAATAGCCGTAGGGTCGATTTCTCAAGGAAGCTCCAGAGGAGCGACATGTTCTTGAACTGCTAAATTCAAGCAATGTCAAGCATCGCGATTTCATGAAACGAAAAATGCATGAAGCTGCAATTTTTTCATTCTATTGGGATTCAGAGATTTCGTAGCGTTAAAAACCAGAGAATTCCTTTTGCTTCAAGCTAGAAAAGCGTGTTTTCTCACGAATCAATACGGGCTATTACACCATCCACCATTACCAATTTTCGGTCAGCCATATTCGCTAGGAGTTCGTTGTGGGTAACGATTACAAAAGTCTGTTCCATTTTATCTCGAAGCTCAAAAAATAATTGATGGAGATCCTGTGCAGATTGAGAATCTAAATTTCCAGAAGGTTCATCGGCCAAAATGATTGCTGGGTTGTTAATGAGTGCTCTCGCCACTGCCACACGCTGCTGTTCTCCACCCGAAAGTTGATTCGGTTTGTGATCGGCTCGTGGTAGTACTCCTAGAAAATCGAGTAGCTCTTTTGCCCGTTTTTCTACTTCGGCCTTTGATTTTTTGGCAATAAATGCAGGCAGGCAAACATTCTCAAGCGCGGTAAATTCTGGAAGCAAGTGGTGAAATTGGAAAACGAATCCAATGTGTTTATTTCTAAAACCAGCCAGTTCTTTAGCATTCAGCTTGTCTGTCTCTTGGCCCGCTATAGATAAGGTTCCACTGTCTTTTTGATCAAGGGTTCCCAAAATATGAAGGAGTGTGCTTTTACCCGCTCCAGAGGCTCCAACAATCGAAACCACTTCTGCCTTGCCGATGTGTAAGTCGACTCCTTTGAGTACTTCCAGTTTGCCGTAGGCTTTGCGTATGGTGTTTCCTGTGATCATGGAAGTTGCTTAACGATTTCGTTTATTTACCAATCAACCAACGGCCTAAGCGGACAATAGTCTTTCCCCAATGCTCTTGCTGAATTGCCCGAAGTTCTCCACCGTCAAGCCAAATACCTTTGCAGTTAGAACACTCATCATAAATGACCTGCTCGTCTCTGTCGTGGCGTTTTTTCTCCATGATTTCTGTGGTGGGACAACTGGGGCAAACCAGTGCCATTTCCTGTAATTCTTTCGATGGGAGTTGTCGAATTTCTACGAATTGAGGTTCTACGATTTGTTCCAATTTATCTAATTCACCCTCATCGAACCAAATACCCTCGCATTCCATGCAAACGTCTACCTCAACAGGAGCTGAGGGCTCCGTGCATTCGACGGTGTTCAGTAAAGTAGCACAACGTGGACAATTCATAGTTTACATTTATCGAGAATAATAACCCGAGCCATCGTAGGTTCTCGCTCTAGGATGCTCTTTGCATTCTGCGGAGCAAGCTCCTTGCATTTCCCAGCCGCATTCCTCACAAATACAAAAATGTTCGTTGCATTCGGGATTACTGCAATTTACCATATGGCTGGTCTCTTTATCACAAATACGACAGAGAGAAATGACTGTTGGATTCACTGAATTAACATCTACCATGATGCGCTTGTCAAAGACATAACACTTCCCGTCGAAGTCTTTACCACCCGTTTCTTTGCCGTATTTAATGATACCTCCATCAATCTGATAGACTTGCTCAAAACCGTTTTGTAACATCACGGTAGTCGCCTTTTCACAGCGTATTCCTCCAGTGCAATAAGCAATGACCTTCTTGTCTTTCAGGTGCTCGATTTGTTTCAGGTTGTCTGTAAAATCTCTGAAGTGATCGATGTCCATTGTTACTGCATCTTTGAATTTGCCCACTTCATGCTCGATATTGTTTCTTACATCCAACAGAACAAAATCGTCTTGGTCCTTTAAGGCTAAAACCTCATTGGCGCTCAAGTGCGGTGCTTTATTATCCGGAAACACTTCTTTCGCGCCCAAGGTAACAACCTCCGGGCGGTAGCGAACGTGCATTTTGTTGAAAGACAATTCGTCGACTAAGTCCTCTTTGAATTCGATGCCCTCAAAGTGTGGATCATCTTCTAAGTGTTTCATGTAAGTCTTGGTTTGCTGAATGGTTCCAGAAACCGTTCCGTTGATGCCTTCATCGGCAACAATGATGCGACCTACCAAATTGAGTTGCTTACAATATTTAAGATGCCGCTTGGCATATACTTCCGCCTCTTCTAATTTGGCGTACTTGTAGTAGAGTAAAGTTCGAAACTTTTTCATCGTGCAAAAATGATGTTTCAATGAATCAATAAAATATCAAAACGCAAAGATAAAGCATCGCACTAGGATTGTGCGAATTTCCTCTAAGGGATGCAAAGTATATAACTGTCCGATTTGAACTGGTTCCCGACGACTGGTTCCCGACGACTGGTTCCCGACGACTGGTTCCCGACGACTGGTTCCCGACGACATTGATTTTTTCAAAACAACTTCTTTACAAATCTTCGCCAAAGCCCTGCTGTGCTAGCGTTTACTGCCTTGTACTTTCTAAAAATAGCATCGTTCAATTTCAGGTACTTATTTACAGTGCATTCCTATGTCTACTCCCAATAGTCAATTTGTCTTCGTTCAATCACAGATGGCTTATAATTCGAAGTACTTGATTTGTAAGATTTGATGTCTTTTTGACGGTGCAGCCAATTTCCCTGCGCATCCCTTTCATAACTGTAGCGATCAGTTTTGCGTCGTTCTCCTTTACTGTGGTAGTGTACCGAAGCAATGTTTTCTTCAGCTGTGTAGATCGTTTCACTGCGAAGGGCGCCATTGTAAAAATTTTCCTTTTTATGGAGATTTCCGTTTTTATAACTGAATACATTTTCTTGTGCTCGGCCCGATTCGGCATCTAAAATTTCCTTGCTTAGGCGACCTTCCTCATCGTATTCGTATTTATTCTTAACCGTTCTTTGAAGGCCAGTCAGTGTTTTGAAACGCATTTCTTCTTCCACTCTGTTTTGAGAATCGTAAATGTAAGCGTAAGTACTCGTGTCTCTTTGCGTGTAAACTGTCGAATGTACCACTTGACCAGCATCATTGAATCTTAGATAGGCAGTCGATTTTTCCAGCCCATCTTTTATGGTCTTGATTACTGCGCCCGTATCTGTCTTGGTGAATTCTTCCCGTGAGTCGTAAGATTGAAATTCTACCGTTCCTCGAATTTTTTCATTGTTGGCATTGTAAACAATGGCTTCGGTTCTTTTGATTTTCCCGAAAGGATTGTATTCTTTTTTGGAAGTAATAAAACCTGCTTCATTGAAAGCTAGGATCGTATGAATGATCTCTGCTTGTTGCTCGGCACGGTGATTGAATTTCGATTGAAATAGGCGAATCTCCTTGACTGTTCCTTTGAGGTGTAGTTTGCTTCGATCGCTTTCTTTGGGATCTAGGGGAATTGCTTTCCCAGTGAAGGAGGAGGATGGTCTAGGGTTTTCCTTTTGGGCAACAATATCTTTTCCTGATTTCTCTGTATTGTTTGTACAAGCTATGAAGCTGGAAACCAATAGGAGCAAGGCTAAGGTGTGAAATCTACTTATAGACATACCCAAAGATACGTGTCAATCCTAGGATCAAGATCGAAAGTCTTGCTTTTTCTCTGGCTTACTTTTGCCTAATAAAAACGTTCGAATGCAAGCCATCTATGGCTTTACAAGTTGATAGTTTTTCGGTTCTGGATCATCGGCATAAAACCCACTAATGCCGATTTGATCACCTGATTTGCTTCTTCTTATCCGATTGAAGAAACTCTCCACTGTTCTCACTTCTCTGTTGTTGATCTTTGTGATAATAAAACCTTCTTCAATATTGGTTTGATCTCTCAGTAGGCCTTGGAGGAGCTTGGTCACTTGAATTCCGTTTTCTAGAAAATTTGATTCGAGCTCCTTGGGACTTAAGTTGCTCAATTTTGCTCCAATCTGATTTTCCATATCGTCAAAGACCTCTTTGATGATACCCGTCTTGTTGTAGATATTCTTCAACTCTGATTCTATCTTTCGAACTTCTTGATCTCTAATGACCGTGACTTCTATTTTTTGTCCAGGTCGAAACTGCATCAAAAGCCCAGAGATATCATCAATAGTGCAAACGTCAACACCATTTATTTTACGAATGATGTCTTCTTCATATAATCCTTTTCCTTTGGGAGTTTCAGTGAGTAATTTGCTAACATAGACTCCTCGTAAACTTTCCAGTTGAAGGGCGTCATAATCTAAGGAGTAATCTAGGTTTCTCATTTGAACGCCCAAGAATGCTCTTTGTACCACACCGCTGCCCTCAAGGTCTTCCGCTACTTTCATCGCCACATTAATAGGTATCGAAAAAGAATAACCCTCGAAATTTCCTGACTCACTCGCGATTGCAGTATTGATTCCAATCAGTTTTCCGCGATTGTCGACCAAAGCACCTCCGCTGCTTCCTTTGTTTAAGGCGGCATCGCTTTGGATAAAGCACTCGAAGGAATTGTTGTCTTTTGTTTTATTTACACTCCGTCCAATGCCTGAAATAATTCCTGCTGTAACGGTTGAACTCAGGTGAAGGGGATTGCCTATTGCTAAAACCCAATCACCAACATTTATTTTGTTAGAATTTCCAATCTCGAAAGGAATGGTGTGTTGATGCGGAATTTTGAGCAATGCCAAATCAGTCATGCTGTCAAAGCCAATGATTTCTGCTTCGTATTCGAAAAGGCTTGGTAAGGTGACAATCACTTTATCAGCATCTTTTATCACATGATGATTCGTGATCAATAAGCCGTCGTCCGAGATAATGACGCCCGAGCCCAACTCTTCCGTTGCGGGAATGCCTGTTACATTTCGATTTATGCTTCTAATGTGTACGACCGACTCTTTTCCTAATTGCGCAGCTTCTTGAAGATCTGGCAATGATGCCGTAGGGCGAGTACTTTGTTCTAGCGAAACAGGCTGCAAAGGAAGTTGATTGGAGGACACTGATTTTTGAGACAGCGCATCAGAACTCTGTGGTAACAGAAATAGCACTGTTCCGATTGCTAAAAAGGCTCCAACAAAAGCCGCTAAAAAGACCGAAGCGTGCTTCTCCATTTCGTACTTCCCCATTTCATATTGCTCCATGATATAATGGAGACTCGGTAATAGTCAGTAAGTGAGACTGTAAGATAATCCATTATTTGCTTGAGCGCTTAAAAAGACTATCTTGTTTTACATCCTGTAATAGCAGGAACCAAAATCGACCCACTTTTATTTCTCATATATTAGACTGGGATATATTGGAAAGGTTTAATGATAAATTAATGACTGAGCAGCAGGTAAATTTGGATGAATCTTCAACAGTAAATTCGGAAGTTCCTCAAAGTGGGAATTACTTCGGTTGGAGATTTTCCTTTTTTGGATTAGGAGTAATACTGTTTACATTAGCGATGTATCTGATCTTTGGAAAGGGAGAAG
>CALFBW010000060.1 GCA_937951415.1 uncultured Chitinophagales bacterium
GCCGTCAGCTGTGTCGGGAAGAGAAGGACTAGATAGAACTACTTCGACGTTCAAACCAATTTTGCATCGTGGGAAATTGTATGTTGTTCATAGTGATCATCCGAATAATTTTCAGAAGGGAATGAATGAGAAGTTACAAAAACTCAAATCTGTTTCTTCTGTAGATTTAGTGGCAGTGGCTTTTGCTGACGATGGTTCAAAGTCAAAGTATTTATTGTCCAATTCAAGATACGAGAGGTTTGCATGGCTTGGTACGGGAATAGTGAAGTTAACTGAGGATCGGTTTTTTGTTGAGGGCTTCATAGGTGGGTTAGAACGTTTTGCTCAGCTGGCCTTTTTTAGGTGACTTGCATTCAAGTGAGTAAGATTCGATAATGTAGTATGAAAATTTATTCAGGGACCTCATCTAATTGTTGGTCGAGTTCCCCTTCAAAAAAATTACTATATTGGATTGCGAAGCTTGGGTTTTGCCTTTGGGTTATCTCAATTAATGATTTTTCTTTCAATTAGGAAGGTCTCACTCTGGTAGGTAAAAGAAAATACTGCTCCTGTTTGTCGCAACATAGGTATGCTAACCCACTTATTTATTTTTTAATTGAAATGTAAATTGATGCGCTTTTTTGTAGTTAGTTTGTTTTTGCTGATTTTCTGTTTTTCAGAGTCTCTTATTGCTCAGGAAAAGCCTTCCGTAAAGGTGACTTTGGGTGGCGAGTTTAAAATTAAGGGAGCCTCTAAGGAGCAATATTCCGTAGTACCAGCCAAAGACTTGAAGCAGGGCAATAATAAAAAAGACTATTTCCCGATGGCCTTGGGTGCAGGGGGTTCAGATTTGCTCGTGATGAGTAGGATCATGGGAGGAGTGTCTTCCAAGAGTGCTTTGTATATGGCCAAGTTGGATGCTCGCTTAAATCCTAAAGAACCTATCGAAAATAGGCTGAAGGAGAAGGGTTTAATGTTGACAGCTAAATTCTGTTTTCAATGGGCAGGGAAAACATCATGTTTGATTTCTGGGCATAATCAATGGAAGGGAAAGAAACAGATTTTTCTTAAAGGAATTGACGATCAAAGCTTGTTATTGGAGGAAGGAAAAACAGTATTAGCAGAGTATGATTGCTCACCAATGGAAAACCTGAAATTTGATAATTACACTTATCGGATTTCTAATGATGATTCGAAATTAGTCCTTGCTTACGAAATGCCTACCTCGAAACAAGGTTTTCGACAATATGGAATACATGTGCTCGATAAGAATTTTGAGGTGATCTGGTCAAAGGAATTTGAAATTCCATACAAGAAGGGAATAGGGTCTTTAGAACAAGTGGAAATTGATAATCAAGGAAATGCTTTTCTTTTGATTCGGAAATATAGGACCAAGAATGTTGTGATTTCAGATCGTGATTTTGACTATGAATTGGTAGGATTATTTGAGAAAGGAGAAAGATTTGAGCCGCTCTCTCTTGATATCCAAGGACTACCGATTTGTGGGGGTAAGATGAGTTTTGACAATGAGCAGAATCTCATCTGTGCTGGTTTAATTTCTTCGAAAAAGAGTGCCGAGGCGGAAGGTGTTTTCTATGTAAAACTTAAAGTAGCTGACCGCCTAGAAGTGCTGGTCGAAAAGCACCAAATGTTAAGCAAAGAGATAAGCGTGTTTAAATTTCAAGAGATGCTGATTGATGAAAATGGGGATGCATATGTGTTGGCAGAGCACTATTATGCTGAAGTGAGATTTGACAATAACGGGCAGCAAATGGATGATGCAAAATATACTTTTGATGATATATTGGTAATGAAGGTTAACAATCGTGGGGAATTGTTGTGGGATGAAATTGTGGAAAAGAAACAACGGATGGAAGAACCTGCTTACGGCTCATTTGGGGCTTTCATTTTTGATTCCAATTTGCATCTTTTGTTTAGTGAGCAAGTAAAAAACATGCAATTAGGAGTAACCGATAAAAGGTTAAAGAGTGGCGATGGAGATTCGAATTTGGTATTGGTTAGTATAGAAGGTGCAGACAAAGTTTCAAAGCAAAAACTCCTAGAATCTGAAGAAGAAGATTTTTGGGCACATCCAGCTCATACCGTCAATTTTGCCGATGGTGAATATCTTGTACCAGGAAGGGATGGCTCGAAAGTGCGCTATGTCAAAGTCGCATTTCAGTAGAATCTTCTAAATACATCTTGTCAAAATTTAAAATAGAAATCGCTCTCCTTATCCGCTTTTCATTTATTAAGAGAAGATAGTCTAGAGAAAGCTGTTTTTTACATCCCAATGTAGAGGGTATTCCTCAAAGAAATATTGAGTACAGTACAAATAAGGGGCTGTTGTGGTGGCAAAATAAATTGAAGTAGATTTAGTCAGTTTAAAAGTTGACGGTAGTTTTATTGTACAATTTTGTTGCTACCTGTTAAAATTTTGTTCTTATGGGAAATGTAAAATTTGCAGTGTTCTTTTTTTTTATTTTTTTCGTATTCGTTAACGCTCAGAATGATTCGAGTTCATTGAGGGTGATTTCAGGGGATATAGAGAAAGGTTTACCCTTTGTGATTTCTGGATATGATGAGAATAGTACATGGGTATTGGGACTAGATGAAGGTGAATTGTTAACAGTTTCCGATCAAGCCGCTTTTGGTTCACTGAAAAGTAAAATGCTCTTTGTGCGATGGGATGAAGATATGAATCCCAAAAAAATGGAAACACTTCTTTTACGGGAACATGATAAAATGTGGAAGAGGCTAGAAAAGTGTTTGATCTGGGCGGGAAAGATTCGCTGCTTTTTTTCTTGCTATGAAAGTAAAAGCCAAACAAGGGAACTATTTATTCAGAGCATTGACAAGAAAAATTTTGAATTAGTCGATAAAAGACAGTCTGTAGTTTCTTATAAATATGCCATGCGATACAATGCTCGCAAGTTGAATTTTCGCCACAGGATTTCGAGTGATAGTTCAAAGTTGTTGATCATTCATGGAATCCCTAGTGGTAAATCAGGTTTGCCTAGATATGATATTCATGTTTATGATCAGGATTTTCAAGAGCTTTGGTCAAAACAACTTGAAATTCCTTATAGCTGGAATCAGATATCAACTCAACAAATTGAAATCGACAACAGTGGAAACCTCTTTTTTCTTTTTAAGAAGTTCGTAAAAAAGAAGGCGTTCTTGGTTAATGATAAACCCGATTATCGTCATTTAATACTGAGTGTATTGGAAGGTGGTAAGAGGCAAGAGCAAAAAAATTTAAATTACGATGATCTTTATGCAGGAAAGGCCGAGCTGCAGATAGACTTAGATCAAAAGGTTATTTGCTCGGGTTTTCTCTCTTCGATTGGTAGCTACGACCCTGAAGGATATTTTTACCTCAAGTTTGATGCTCAAACTCAAGAAGAAGAAGTGAATGTATTTCAAAAAATCGAAATCGACCTTGAGGGCTATTATACTCCTAAGGTCCTTGTCGATGAATCTGGAGTCGCTTATCTATTGCAACGAATCGATCCAAGTGAAACTACTTTTCGCCCATTTGGTGAAGATGTTTTTGTGGCAAGAATTGGACGAGAAGGTCAATTAGAATGGAATGGTCGTTTCCGGAGTAAATCGTCTTTTAAACCTTTGCTGAATCAGGGGCAGTTATGCGTTCTTTATAGTGATCACCCAAAGAACTTTGATAGAAACACTGGCGAGAGATTAAAGGAACTTAAGACATTCACCTATAGCGATAAAACAAGATTGCTTGGATCTGTAGACTTTGTAGCAGTGTCTTTTGATCACTTGGGCTTGAGGTCTAAGCAGTTGTTGTTAAATTCTAAATCGGAAAAATTTAAATGGTTTGGTGGTCGAATTCTAAGACTAAGTAATGATCGTTTCTTCGTTGAAGGGATGATTGGAGAAACAGAGCGTTTTGCTCAATTAGTATTTTTAGGTGATTAATTATCAATAATGTAAGAGAAATAATTGTTGGTCCTCATCACATTAACTAAGTCTCTTTACTCTTTATACTCATATTCCTAGAATGAAGTTTATCCTAGAAAAACTCTAATGAGTTAAGCTACTACGGCGTACTCTTTCTTGTTTAACAATTTGACGGATTTATTAAACAATGTTATCT
>CALFBW010000061.1 GCA_937951415.1 uncultured Chitinophagales bacterium
TTGAGCTTCATTCCCAATAGACGACGTAAAGCTAGAGCGCCAATCAGCAGCGGTATGATGTTTGCAGATGTAAAAGTGAAATGGGAGTTGTTAGACTATTATGATGACATTATTTATTCTGTAGAAGAAACTACGCGTTCCGACCAGTTTGCTGTTAATGATATGCAAGATTTTTCTAAGAATGTGGCTGAAGTTGTTCAAGATGCAATTGAAATAGGTTTTTTAAATCTTCTCGCTTCGGAAACTATGCAAGAACTGCAATTTAGTAATGAACAAATAGAAGAAGAGCTATCAAGAGAAATATTAAGATTAAACGGTACGGGAACTGCTGCTCAGTCAGTGAATGATGCCATTAAGGCTTCTGTAACTATTAAGGCGAAAGAAGGTCACGGAAGTGGTTTCTTCATTTCATCAGATGGATATATTTTGACCAACTATCATGTAGTATTAGGGCAAGATACTTTAACAGCTGTTTTAAATGACGAAACCGAATATGCTGTAGAGGTCGTAAGAACAAGTAAGATTAGTGATTTGGCTTTGTTGAAAATTGACAAAAAGAATCAGATGTTCATAAAGGTCGATCAAGAGAAAAGAGTAGAGGTGGGAACAGATATTTTTGCCATTGGAACGCCTAAAGCCGTTGATCTATCGCAGACCGTATCGAGAGGAATTATTTCAGGTATTCGCCAGAACGATATTGGAACAAATGTAATTCAAACCGATGCTAGCATAAATTCTGGAAACAGTGGTGGGGCTATCATAGATGAGAATGGAGCTTTGTTGGGAATCGTAAGCGCGAAATTGATAGGATTCGGAATTGAAGGGGTTTCCTTTGGAATTCCTATTGAAGAAATTTCGAATTCACTACGTGTTAAAATTGACTAAATAGATTTTGAAATTAATCCGAAAAACCAAACAAATGCGGTTTCTTTATTTCGTTTCAATGGTTGCTCTTTTGCTTTTGAACAGTTGTGCTGCAATTCTAAGTCCACGAAATCAAGATGTTTATGTTGAAAATCTCGATAAGAGGGAATTAGTGCTTGACGGTGAAAAAATAAAGACGGATCAAAAAGATCGTATAAAAATATCTTTAAAGAAAGATCTCGAAGCTCATGAGATTTTGATAAAAGCAAAAGGCTATAAGGATAAGAGGGTCATAGTTATGCAGACTAAGAGATCCTTTCTTTCGTATTTTAATATTCCCTTGTTGGGCTTGGCTATATATGGCGTTCATAAAATAGATGGGGTTCCCTTTGGAGGAAAGCTAGTAGGAGATATGATGCTTGTAGGTGCAGTCGGATATTATGATGATGCACCTTGGTCATACAATTTTGAACGTAAGATCGCATTGGATAGAGAAATGATAAAGATTCCTGAAAGAGAGGAGGATTTTTGTCAATTGGTTTTGAAGAATGTGAAGATAAATAAGGAAAAAGAGAATCGAGTTTATAAGCGATTCAAGTCGTTTCGTGCATTTGCTGATCACCCAGAACTGCCGAAGGTAGAAAAGGAGGCATCAAAATCTCATGTTCCTAGTGAAGAAATATGTGAATTATTGCTTAGAGAAGTTTTAGTTGAGCGCGCATATGTAGATACTTCTTTGCAAGAATTATCTACTAATTTCAGTAATAAACTATACATAAAGCCATCAATTGAACGATACGAATTTAATCAGATTTCTTCAGAAATCAGATCAAGATTTGGCTGGAGTAGGAGTGTTATGTTCTGCGATTTAACTATTAAATGGGAAATACAAAGTTCAAAAGGCACCACTCTTTTTACAGAAACGACAGATGTGCAATCCAGCGATTATCTTTTTACTCCAAAGTTCGGTACTTTTATTGCAGAAGATAATACCATTGAAGAGGATGATTTTTCATTAATGATAAAGGATGCCTTGGAGACTGGCTTTTTTCAACTGGTAGCTATAAATGAAGTTCGGCAACTTCTAAAAGATTATCATACAGATGAAGTGCTTGTTCCGTCTACCGAAAGTGACGACGCTTTTATTGAAAAAGAAGCACCTGAAAGACTTTCTCAGCAGGACAGTAAGGAAGAGAACTTGAAGGGAAAGTTGAAGCTATCAGTGGGGGAGTTGGTGGCCCGAAATGTTGACGATGCAGTAAAGGCTTCGCTTACTATTAAAACAGATGGAAATACTGCTAGTGGCTTCTTTATTACCTCTAATGGGTATGTAATAACAAGTTATGAGGCAGTAGTTAATCAAAATGCCTTCACTGCAGAATTGGAAGATGGTTCGGAACAAGCTCTTTCTTTAATTTACTACAGCGAAGAAAGTGAATTAGCCCTATTAAAGATGGAAGTGAAAAATCAAATGGCGATCAAGTTCAGCAAGGCAGAAGAGTTAGAAATTGGCACTTCTGTTTTTGTTATAGGTACCCCCTTAGATGATGTATTGTCACAAACAGTTTCAGCGGGAATTATATCAGGAATTCGAAAGAATGAAGAAGGTAGAAGGCGTGTTCAAACAGACGCTAGTATAAACATTGGAGTTACTGGTGGACCTATTATTGATGAAAAAGGCCGATTGATCGCAGTCGTGGGCCGTGAAACAATGGTAGAAGGGGCAGAAGGAGTTGCATTCGGAATTCCGGTTCAAGTGATTGAAGGAGCACTAAATATAGAGTTGGATTAAAGTTGCAACTTCCCCTATTTTAAACTTATTCATTCCTGGGAAAGCTCTTTGTTGCCATTGTTGGAAATAGGAGTTGGGCTCAATCTCTTTATGTGTTAAATTGAGGAGGTGCTTTTGAATAGGTAATTCATTAAAACATACAACGTTTCTTTTTCAAGAAATCATACGAATATTAAACTTAAGAGAAATGTCTAGACTATTATACGCTTCCTTCATTTTACTATTATTCTCTGTGTCTGTATTCGCAGATTCCGATACACAGGAGTTCAAGGTGTACGTCGCCAATGATTTTCAAGGTGAAAGTTTTGAAGATATTGACTGGGATAAGTTTATGTACCCGCTTCAAATTGTTGTCAAAAAGAAAGGCTATAAGAGCGGATACTTTGTAGCGATGACAGCTGATGATATTCCTTCTTGGGCGAAAGCTTCAAACTTGCTTGAAGTTCCAAGCAGACAAAAGATTGGTCGCAATGTTTGGCCATACAAATTGGATCTAGAAGATCTTGATCATGAAATTAGAATCTTTAAAAGTCTCAAAAAATATCGAGCAAACACAAAAGACAAGCCTCAATATATTTACGGATCTCAGCCCAAATACCATGCTTGGAATCAAGAGAAATTAGACGGGCAATTCTACGAACTTTTCCAAGACGGAGAAGACACCGAAGCGTTTATTCAAAATGATAAAGGTATTAATTATCTCGACAATATTTATGTGACTGCTAAGGTGAAAGATGTAGTGACCACAGTCGTTAAAAAGAGTGCTTGGAAATCAATGAATACGGCAACTGGAAAAGTTGGTATGCAATACTTGAGTATGTCTGTACAACTGAATATTTACGACATTTTTGGAGAATCGATAGATTCCGTAGATATCTCCGTGGAGTCAGATCAGTTTGTAGAGGAATTGAATAGATTGGACTATTTTGCTCCTGATGCTGAGGCTTTGTATAACTGTTTAGAAGATTCCTATCAAAAGGCCCTTTTGAAAATGTTCGACAGTCCTGAGTTTAAGGAAATAGCTCTCGGAAAGGGCTTGAAGGAAACAGAAAGCGAGGAAGAAGAAATTGTAATTGCAAAAGCGAATAGCTACGTTAGGAATATAGCTGATGCCATGAAAGCCACTTTAACCATTAGTTCGAACGACAGTCATGGAAGTGGCTTTTTTGTAAGCAGTGACGGCTACATAGTCACAAATTGTCATGTCATAAATGAAGAGAAGGATTACCTTGCTAAATTAAATGACGGAACGGAATTACCCCTTGAAATCATCCGGAAGAGTAAATCGACAGATTTAGCTTTATTAAAGATAGAGGTGAAAGACCAATTAGCATTTGATATCATGAATTTACCTGAAATAAGTATTGGGTCAATTATTTACGCAATAGGAACACCGCAGGCCATCGATTTAGGTCAAACAGTGTCGAAAGGGATTATCTCTGGTGTGAGAACCAGTGATTCTGGATGTGACTTTATTCAAACAGACGCAAGCTCAAATCCCGGTAATAGCGGTGGGCCTTTGCTCCAAAAAAACGGTGCTCTAATGGGAGTGGTTTGCTCCAAGATTAGAGGCTTTGGTATCGAAGGACTTTCTTTTGCCATGTCGGCAGAGGAGATTTTAAAAACCCTTCGAGTTGTGGTCAAATGATAAGTCTTGTTTGATTACAAATGCTAAATGACGATATTACGAATTACCGTTGAGTGATTCCAGGGCAGTTGTGGTTTGATTACAAATTCTAAATGACGATATTTTTTGCCCGTTCATTTGCTCGCGCAATCCTGTTGTGGTTTGATTACAAAT
>CALFBW010000062.1 GCA_937951415.1 uncultured Chitinophagales bacterium
CAATAGAGTTGTGTCCTTTTAGAATGACACTCGGATATTTCCAAGTTACTGCGGAACCTGTTTCTACTTGCGTCCAAGAAATCTTCGAATTGTCTCCGCGACAAATTCCACGCTTCGTTACGAAATTAAAAATCCCACCTTTCCCTGTTTCTGGGTTTCCGGGGTACCAATTTTGAACGGTAGAATATTTTACTTCTGCATCTTTCTCCGCAATGATTTCCACCACTGCTGCATGCAATTGATTTTCATCGCGAATGGGTGCTGTGCAACCCTCCAAGTAACTCACATAAGAACCTTCTTCTGCGATGATTAGCGTACGCTCAAATTGGCCAGTATTAGCTGCGTTGATTCTAAAGTAGGTCGACAATTCCATCGGACATTTTACGCCCTTAGGAATGTAGCAAAATGACCCATCTGTAAATACCGCCGAATTCAAAGCTGCGTAATAATTGTCGCTCATCGGCACCACAGTACCCATGTATTTCTGTATCAGTTCAGGATAATCTTTTACTGCTTCAGAGAAGCTGCTAAAAATGATACCAAGTTCCAATAGCTTGTCCTTAAAAGTGGTAGTCACTGAAACCGAATCCATTACGATATCGACCGCTACACCAGAAAGACGCTTTTGTTCGTCAATAGAGATTCCCAACTTTTCGAAGGTCTTCAACATTTCCGGATCTACCTCATCCAAGCTCGCCAATTCCTTTTTCGGTTTTGGAGCAGAGTAATAGATGATCTCCTGAAGGTTTGGTTTCTCGTATTGAACATTCGCCCATTCCGGCTCTTTCAAAGTGAGAAAATGCTTGTAGGCTTTCAAACGCCAATTCAACAACCACTCGGGTTCGTTCTTCTTCGCTGAAATTCGTCGAATGGTTTCTTCATTTAAGCCTTTGGGAACTTCGTCTGCGTCTACATCGGTCACAAAGCCCCACTTGTATTCGCTCTGGGTTATCTCGTCTAAGGTCTTTTGAAAATCGCTCATGTTTATCCTTGTACAGTGTCAACAGTCATCAAATGACTTGGTTCAAGCATTCCGACTCATTTATACTAAAAAGTACAGATTGCTTTTCGAGCGCAAAATTACGCCCATTTATACTAAAAAGTACAAATACAGACTATTTTATTTAGAAAGATTCTAAATAAGCTTTTCAGGCGACTCCTTCTCACCTACCGGATTGCTCCAATCGATGTTTCGGGAGAGGTACATTGCTAAGGCCAAGGTTAAGAAGAGTCCTATACTGCCAATCAAGAGCGCATAGTCCTGAGATTCAAGGATAATAAATATGAACGTATATAGCATCACTAGGATCAATCCCAATATGCCGGCATGTCGCTTACTGTTGAAAATGGCTAAAGAATAGAGGCTGACTAGCAAGACCACCGCCACTGCAGAAATACTATATCCTAAGGCAAAGCCCAGGTGCTCAGAAATAGATAAGAGTAGACTGTAAAAGACTGTCAGCGCCAATCCGACCAACAGATAGTGAAAAGGATGTAGTCGTATTCGATTGAGAATCTGCACGAAAAAGAAGACCATAAAAGTGAGTCCGATGAGTAAAATCGCATATTTGGCCGATCGCATAGACTTGCCATAATGTTCATTGGGTAATAAAAGCTTCACACCGAAGGCGGAGGCATTTATTCCTGCCACTTTTCCTCTAAACTGCTGCGGATATGGGCGATTCAAATGTAAGACATTCCATTTTTCAGCAAATCCCTTCGAGTAATCTAGTTTTTCCATGTCTTCATCACGGTCTGGCAAGAATGCCCCAACAAAGGATGGATCAGGCCATTTAGACGCCAATTTCACGTTTGTCACTTTTCCCATGGGAACGAAGTACAATTCGGAGCTACCGTTAAAGTCGAGATCTACTGTAAAGGCGATCTCTTCCTCTTCTGAAATCTCGACTCTAGTAGAAATACCTGTTTGAAGAACATCTTTTGAAGGCAATCCAGGATTCAAAGGGTAAGCGTTCTTTCCCCACTGGATGTTGATTTGTTTTTGCACGGAGCGCAGATCAGACAAACCCAAACTCAAGCTTGCTTCGTCCCACTTTATCTTATCGGGATCAATCTTCCATTCACTAAAATCAGGGCGTTTGAAAGTCCCAGCCAAGTCCATTTCTGCATTGTAAAGCACAACTTTGAATAGACTTCGGTGCCTAATTTCTTCCTTTACTAGTCCGTCAATATCCAGGGTTTCTGGCAAGAAGTATGCGAGTCTTCGCTCTGAAACCACTCGCACCTTATCTTCTTCATCCCCTGTATGATAACTTACGTCCTTGTAGTAGGGAATGGTCAGATATGGACCACTTACCGTTTGGGACTCCCCCCACTTAGCTCCCAATTCTCGGATCACCTCTTGTTGACGCCCTTGACGCTCACGAATGAGATCTTTCACCCAACTAATAGGAATGAGGAGAATCAGCACTAGAAAGCCACTAATCAACAATCGAATGGCAAGGGAATTTTGAATCCAGCGGTTTACGCTGCTGAAGAAGGAGGCAATTTCTGTCATAAGGTGATGGATTTCAAGGCATTTATGCTGAAGCAATAAATGCGGGTTTACGCTTTTTTCCTTGTAACATGAGTTTTCCGACTCGTATTGCATTTCGGCAGTTTCTTTAGCATATTTTCAGTTTTGCCGGTGACTAAGGAGAAAAAGCCTCGAATTGTGCTAGAACTTTGATACCGCAATGTCTCAAGCTGCGCATGTGAAGGAAAGATTAGCTACTTTTGCCAGCTAACAATTAAAACACAATACCATGGGTAGAGGTGACAAGAGAACCAAGAAAGGAAAGATTTCAAGAGGATCATTCGGGAAAAGCCGTCTGAAATTGACAAAAAAGCTTCGTGCGAAAAACAAAGAGAAGGCATAGACTGTTCTAATCTCCAAAGAAGACCATGAAAAAGTCTAAAGAAGATTGGAGAAAGGAACTCAATCCGGAAGAATTCTACGTCCTGCGGGAAGCTGGCACTGAGCGA
>CALFBW010000063.1 GCA_937951415.1 uncultured Chitinophagales bacterium
AAAAGGTTGCTCTCCTACCCTATTAAAAAAGGAAAACGCGGGTGACAAACGTCCTGTCAGTTTCATTGATGGCTATCCCATTTTAATTTGTAGTCAAGCAAGCCTTAATGATTTAAATGATCGATTAGAGTCACCCGTTAGCATGACCCGATTTCGTCCGAATTTCATTGTAAATAATTGTTCAGCTTATTCAGAAGAAAATTGGAAAGACTTCGAGATTGGAGAAGTAAAATTCACGGGTATAAAACCCTGTCCTCGATGTGTGATTACCACCATAAACCCAGAAAGCTTAGAAACGAGCAAAGAGCCCTTACGGACACTTAGTAAATACCGAATGGTCGGCAATGCTGTTAATTTTGGAGCTTATGTGGGACATGATCGAATGGGAGTAATTAAATCAGGTGATACGATTAAGGTAAGGGAGAACTTTTAGTATTCTTTATTGGCTTTCCTGTTTACTTAAAAAGCTCAGAACTGTTTCTAAAAGTTCTTGAGGTTTTTCTGAATGTACCCAATGTCCTGCGTCAATTTCTTGTAATTGCATCTCTGGAAAAAAGGCTTCCATGCTAGGCAGATCTGACTCTTCAATGTATCGCTCACTTTTTGTTCCCTTGATAAATAAACAAGGTCCATCGTAAGAATCCCAAGGAGAAAGACTGTTCACAATTACGTTTTCGTAGCTATCTTCTATTCCGGAGACATTTGCCTTCCATTTATAGTTTTTACCAGAACGATGCAGATTCTTTAATAAAAACAAACGTACACCCGCATCAAGAATAATTGCCTCCATAGACTGTTCGGCTTGCTTTCGCGATTGCAAGCCATCAATATCGACCGCACTAAATGCTTCAAAGATCATCTCATGCCCTGCTGGATAATCTTTTGGTGCAATATCTACGATGGTTAGTGACTTCACAGAAGCAGCATTTCTCACCGCAAATTGCATAGCGACTTTTCCTCCCATGCTGTGTCCCAAAATGTGGACCTCCGAAAGTTCAAGTTCTCTCATCATCTCCTCCACATCTTCTGCCATCAAGTAGTAATCGAAGTCATCACTATGGGGTGATTTTCCATGATTCCGAAGATCAAAAAGGTAGACCGAGTATTCAAGAGCAAACTTTCGAGCCAGCGTCATCCAATTATCTAGCATTCCAAAAAGACCGTGTAAAATAAATAATGGCGGCCCCTCCCCTAGTTTTTTGTAATGTAAAATCATGTTTTGATGTGGTGTTCAGCACTATTGATGTTCGGCAGTTCACAAGTAAAAACGACCGCATTAGCATTCGCAAATTTTGCTTCCAATGCTTCTAATTCATATTTATTTTCAAAGAGACCAAAGAAAGAGGAACCACTTCCCGACATTGCAGCATACCACGCACCCGAATTTATTAAAGCTTCAATGCCTTCCGTCACCCGTGGAAACTCACGTCCTACAACTACTTCAAAGTCATTTATTAAGCTAGCTTGCCATTGCTTTTTAGATTGAGCAATAACATCCGTCAATTCTTTTTCTCTTTTTAAGGGCGAAATATTCGAATACGCCCAGGGCGTTGAAACATGAATATTGGGATAAATTAGTACTAACTTATTACCTCCTAAATCTATATTCAATTCTACTAGCTCATCTCCTTTCCCTCTTGCAATAACTGGTCTTTTATTGACAAAAAAACTGCAATCACTTCCTAATTCCTTCGCATATGAGAACAATTGTTGCTCCGAAAGATTAAGAGAAAAAAATTGATCCAATAATAAAAGTGTTTCGGTGCCATCGCTCGATCCTCCACCAAGGCCTGCACCAATAGGCAGATTCTTCAAGAGTCTCAGATGCACTGGAGATAGATCGAAATCATCCTTCAGCATTTGATAGGCTTTCCAAACCAAATTGCCGTTGGCCTCTCCAGGAATAGGAATACCGAAAGTAGAAAAGTTTGCTTTCTCACTAGCATTGACTTCTATTGCATCGTACCAAGGAATCGGATAAAAAATCGTTTCAATATTATGAAAACCATCCGAACGCTTTTCAGTAACCCACAAGCCTAAGTTGATTTTTGCTGGGCAAAAGGATAACATAAATTACTAGCCTTTCATTTTACTTCTTTTCGCTAAATAAGGCAACAAAACCTGCGAAAAATCCTGATTAATATCGGCCGTTACAAAATCAATTCTGTGCTGAGCACAACGCAATCGGAAATCCTTGAACTTTGTTTCCATTTGCTCCTTGTACGCCTTTTTGATTCTATTCGATTCCAGTTTAATTTCTTGTCCACTTTCCAAGTCAATAAAATGATACGGACGATTATCGAACTCAAAATCCATTTCAAGATTCTTATCCATCACATGGAACATGATTACCTCATGCTTGTTATGGCGCAAATGCTGAAGGGCATTGAACAGCTCATCTTCAGATTCCTTCGTAGAAAGCATATCTGAAAATATAATCACTAAAGATCGTCGGTGAGTATTCTCTGCTATTTCATGCAAGCACTTTGCGGTTCCAGTTTCTACGTTTTCCTTATTCCGATCCAAAAACTCTTGCAGCTTAGCCATCAACAAATTGTGATGCACTGTAGTGGACTTGGCTTTAGTGTGCATCTCCACCTCAGAGCTAAATGCTGAAATTGCTACAGCATCTCTTTGCTTTTTGAAGACGTGCATAAAACATGCTGCGGAAACAATGGAAAAACCCAGTTTATTGAAAGGGATCTTCTTTTCAAGATCATCCTCTAAGGGAAAATTCATAGAGGAGGAAACGTCCATTACAATTCGGCATCGGAGGTTTGTCTCTTCCTCGAATCGTTTGATGAACAACTTATCTGTCCGACCATAGACCTTCCAATCAATACTTTTAACGGGATCACCTTGATTGAACAAACGATGCTCTGCGAATTCAGCCGAGAATCCGTGGAAAGGTGATTTATGCAAACCTATAATGGTTCCCTCCACCACTTGCTTTGCCAATATCTCCAACTTATTAAAACGATGGAGATCCTCTAGCTTAATCAATTTATTATTCACTGTGTTTCTTTCAATGTCCTAGCACAAATATAACCTGCTTCTACTCTTAACGTCATTTATCTCAAACACTTGCATCCTATGCTAATAGAAAAGCACTTTCAGGAAGTGATTCCAACTCAAGTACAGCAAAAAAAATGCCCGTACCTGCAGGCACGAGCATTTACTTTTACTTTCAAGAAACTACTAAAGCAGTGCTTTTAATTTCGCTTCCAAAGCAGAACGAGGTACAGCTCCTACTACTTTATCTACTACCTCACCGTCTTTTAAGAACAGTACAGTAGGTATGTTTCTTACTCGGTACTTCACTGAGATGTCTGAATTATCATCCACATTAACCTTACCGATTACTGCAGAATCTTTATATTCTTCCGCCAATTCCTCAATGATTGGTCCGATCATCTTACAAGGGCCACACCAAGGTGCCCAAAAATCGACAACTGCTACTTTTCCGCTATCCAAGACTGTTTCTTGGAAATTGCCATCTGTTAATTCTAAAGCCATTATTCTGAAAATTTAGATTTCGCTTATTTTGTTTAATCCTAGAGGTTCAAACGCCGTTCCAAGACAGTAACGCCCGTTAAACAAAATGGTTGCTATAAATATACAAATAAAAAAACACAATTGATAATCAGCAGATAAGACCTCTCGTCTTAAAGCC
>CALFBW010000064.1 GCA_937951415.1 uncultured Chitinophagales bacterium
CCAGGAGGGGTTTCTGACTCAGGACCGTCTGCCCAAAACTCGGCTAGAACTCGTGTATAATCGGCTCTAGAAACCACTTGCGGTTCATAAGGCATTCCCGTAACAGGATTTAGGTCATGGCCTTCTCCAATATCTCCTCCATTTTCCAAATCGTAAAAGAATTGGTATTCGGGCAAGGTACTCGGATAATTTTCCGCGCCACCAATGTTTCCGATGCTGGCAGGCGAAATATCCCACATGGTCGTGTCTTCGATTCCCATATGACTCGACCAAACAGAAACCAAGGAGAAATACCATTGATATGCTTCATTTCCTGCTAGGTTATCATTTATTGATAAGTAAGGAGGATCTCCTGGATCGTGGTAGACTTGGTATTCATCTCCTTGCCTTTCATAAGTCACTCGATCGCTGCTGTCCATTGCAAAAGGAACCACGTTTCCCCACTCAGGGCTTAAAAAATCCGGCGTGTTGTTTGGGAGGACGTTTCCAGATTGGTCTATTTGCACATCAAGCGTAATGGCTTGCCATCGGTTGAAATCTACGATATCTGGATTTCCAGACTCAATGGGAATAATGGTAGGATTCACAGGTTCGTAGTACAAATTAGAATATCCTCCTTGCTCATTCGCACCATCTTGCATGCCGAATTGTTGCATTCGAAATGCCAAATAGTTTCCCAAAGCTGCAGGATTACCGTTGGTATAATCCTGATTGGTGTAGCTCATGTCATAACCCAAGGCATTGAACTGAGCATTCAATAGCATCATGGTTTCCCCAGCATTGGGACTATTCGCGAATCTTCCACTGATCAGGCGAAAGGCTGCATAACTCATTGCCATTTCCTGTGCCTCTTGTTTAGTCATCGTTACAGGAACACTTACCGTATCAAATGGACAGGAAAACGCACCTATTGTCTTCCCTAAAAAGTAGGTATCGGCGGTGGGCTCATAGGCAGCCCAAGCATCGTACATCAATATAGAACTATGATGGAGATTCCGAGCGTGAACAGTTGGTCGCGCGAAATCTAATCGAATGGATTCCAATAGTGCCTCATTCCATTGCCGTGCAACGGACTCTTGAGCTTGCACTGCTCCCACATTTATTAGCAATAAAAAAATGCTGAGTATGAGATACTTTGAGTGTTGTTGAAGTCTAGTCATCGTGTTGATATTCAAGCAAACGAGGCCAATCGTTTGCTAGTACAAAAGTACTACAGGGAACTTAAAATGTGGTGGGACAGGCAAGGAAAATAAAGGACTTCGATAGGCAGAATAGGCAGCAAAATGACAGCTGAGTCCTAAATTGAAGCTTTTCTTCCCTTTTCGCTGTTTTACGAGGCAAGAAAACCGCATTTCTACGAGAGAAATGCGGTTTCATATCACTTTTTTAGGCTGACTTTTATTGTTTAGCCTTCGAACTCTCTTACTGTTTTACCAATGATAGAAATACAATCACGCAATTGCTCTTCCGTCATTACCAATGGAGGCGCAAAGCGAATCTTGTCTCCGTGAGTAGGCTTCGCTAAAAGACCATTGTCACGAAGCTTCAAGCAAAAATCCCAGGCGGCATTCGGGTCTTTGTGATTGATGACGATAGCGTTCAACAATCCTTTTCCTCGAACCAATGAAATAAGATCCGTGTCAATTGCCCGTAACTCCTCTCGCAATATTTTTCCTAAGTACTCTGAGTTTTCGGCCAACTTCTCTTCTACCAAGACTTCGAGCGCCGCAATTGCTACTTTACAAGCTAATGGATTTCCTCCGTAAGTGGAGCCATGCTCTCCGGGCTTAATGCACAACATTACTTCATCATCTGCTAAAGCAGCAGATACCGGGAATACACCACCCGATAAGGCTTTACCTAAAATCAAGATGTCTGGCTTCACGTCTTCGTGATCACAAGCCAACATTCGTCCAGTTCTTGCTAAACCAGTTTGTACTTCATCGGCAATAAATAAGACTTTGTGCTTTTTACAGATTGCTTTGGCCTTTTTTAAGTAACCTGGATCTGGAACTACCACTCCTGCTTCTCCTTGAATAGGCTCTACCATAAAAGCAGCTACATTAGGGTCTTGTACTTCGCGTTCCAAAGCTTCTAGGTCATTATAAGGAATGTTATCAAAGCCTGGAACATAAGGACCAAAGCCTTCATAACAGTCAGGATCTGAAGAAGTACTAACTGCTGCCAAGGTTCTTCCCCAGAAGTTATTTTCTACAAACAAGATTCTCGCTTTGTTGGCAGGAACTCCTTTTACCGTGTAAGCCCACTTCCGCGCTAATTTTACTGCTGTCTCTCCACCTTCTACCCCAGTATTCATGGGTAAGATCTTATCGTAGCCAAACAATTCTGTTGCGAATTTCTCATATTCACCCAATACATCATTGTAGAATGCACGAGAAGTCAAGGTTAATTTGGAAGCCTGAAGATTCAAGGCATTTATTATATGTGGATGGCAATGTCCCTGATTAACAGCACTGTATGCCGACAAAAAATCAAAATAACGTTTCCCATTTACGTCCCAAACAAAGACGCCTTCGCCGCGAGAAAGAACCACAGGAAGTGGGTGATAATTATGAGCACCATAACGATCTTCAAGATCCATGAAATGTTTCGAACCAAGCACTTTTTGCATGAGCTAAATTTTAGGAGTTTAAGCCACAAAAGTAAAGGAAAGAAGCCGCTTGAATGGAGGTTTTTGCGGAAAGAATCAGCTGTATTCGTCATAAAACTTCGACAGCTCAGTGCGATGTTTAGATTTAGTCTAAATAAAAGCCCAAAATCAGTATACAATAATTGGTAAAGCGTAGTAAGAATGCTAATTTTGCACCGCTAAAAAGAGAAACAACTAATAATAAATAAATAAAAATTATGGCATCAACCATTATCATGCTCGTCCCTCTATTTGGGGTGATCGCTCTACTCTACACTTTTTGGAAATCTGCATGGGTTTCTAAGCAAGAAGTAGGTTCTGAGCGTATGGGCAGAATTGCCGACAACATTTCTGAAGGAGCCATGGCTTTTTTGGCAGCTGAATACAAAGTATTGGCGATTTTCGTAGCCATCGTTGCCGTCTTGATGGCATGGAGCGGAACAACTGGAGATAATACTTCTCCTTTAGTGGCAGTTTCATTTATTCTAGGAGCAATCTGCTCTGCCCTTGCGGGTTACATTGGAATGAAAGTAGCGACAAAAGCAAATGTTCGTACAACGAATGCAGCGCGTAACAGTTTAGGAGAAGCCTTGAATGTAGCTTTTGCTGGTGGAGCTGTAATGGGAATGGGTGTAGTTGGACTAGGTGTTTTAGGTCTAGGAACTTTATTGTTCATCTATACTTCTATGTGGGGTGTCGATGCGACTAATATCGTTAAGGTAATCACGGTATTGACTGGTTTCTCTTTCGGAGCCTCTTCTATCGCTTTATTTGCACGTGTAGGTGGTGGTATTTATACCAAAGCTGCCGATGTAGGTGCTGACTTGGTTGGTAAAGTAGAAGCAGGTATTCCTGAAGATCACCCTTTGAACCCTGCAACGATTGCAGATAACGTGGGTGATAATGTAGGAGACGTTGCTGGTATGGGTGCGGATCTTTTCGAGTCATATGTAGGCTCAATCATTGGTACAATGGTTTTGGGTGCTGCTTTTATGACTACTCCAGGATGGGCAGATAACTTCGGTGGTTTGTCTGCTGTTTTATTGCCATTGGTTTTAGCTTGTGTTGGAATCTTGACTTCGATCATCGGAACGTTTTTCGTAAAAGTGAAAGAAGGCGGAAACCCTCAAACAGCCTTGAATACGGGTGAATTATTGTCAGCTGGTTTGATGTTGGCAGCCACATTCGGAATTGTAACTTGGATGCTGCCTTCTAGCTGGACTTTCGGAGCAGAAACCTACACTTCAATGGGTGTTTTCTACGCGGTAATCTTCGGTCTTGTTGGTGGTTTGTTAATTGGAATCATTACTGAGAAGTACACGGGAACGGGAACGGGTCCGGTGAGACGTATTGTAAACCAATCAGTGACGGGTTCGGCAACGAACATCATTGCTGGTTTAGGTGTCGGTATGGAATCAACAGCATTGCCAATCATTGTATTGTGTATCGCAATTTTGGGTGCCCACCACTTCGCAGGCTTGTACGGTATCGCTATCGCGGCGGTAGGAATGCTTTCTAACACTGGAATCCAATTGGCAGTAGATGCTTACGGTCCTATTTCGGATAACGCAGGTGGTATTGCAGAAATGGCTGAGCTTCCGAAAGAAGTTCGTCAGCGTACAGATAAATTAGACGCAGTAGGAAACACAACAGCAGCAATTGGTAAAGGATTCGCGATCGGATCTGCAGCATTGACTACACTTGCACTCTTCGCAGCGTATATTACTACTTACAATATTGCTAACCCAGATGACATGATCGCGGGAATCAATATTGCAAATCCTACTGTAATGGCTGGATTGTTCTTCGGTGGTATGTTGCCATTCTTGTTTTCTTCGCTTTCCATGAATGCAGTAGGAAAAGCAGCTATGGAAATGATCGTTGAAGTTCGTCGCCAGTTTAAGGATATTCCTGAATTGCGTGCAGCATTGGACGTAATGAACAAAAACGAAGGAAAAGAAATGAAGGATTGGTCAGAAGCTGATCAAAAAACTTTCGATGCAGCAGACGGGAAAGCAGAGTACTCTAAATGTGTAGCAATCTCTACAGCTGCTTCTATCAAGCAAATGGTTGTTCCTGGATTGTTGGCAGTAATTAGCCCAGTAATGGTTGGCTTCCTAGGAGGCGCTGAAATGTTGGGTGGTGTTTTGGCTGGTGTTACAGTATGTGGTGTTTTAATGGCTATCTTCCAGTCGAATGCTGGTGGTGCTTGGGACAACGCTAAGAAAATGTTTGAAGAAGGTGTGGAGATCGACGGTGAAATGCACTACAAAGGATCTGAGGCGCACAAAGCAACAGTTGTAGGTGATACCGTTGGTGATCCATTCAAAGATACTTCTGGTCCTTCATTGAACATCTTATTGAAATTGATGTCGGTAGTTGCTTTGGTGATTGCTCCTTTCATCTAAACCTTTCATTGAAGAATAACGATTATTGTTTTTAAGCAATTCGTAATAAATAGAGAAGCGGCTTCGAATTCGAAGCCGCTTTTTTTATGTCCAAAAGTGAAGCTCAAGGATCAAAAAAGGAAGGAACTGACAAATTATCTATCTTAGAGAGGAGCGATCATTTGTAGGGAAGCAACTACAAAGAACAACAAAACCACTAAAGTCCTTGCGGAATCATGATTCTTGGGCTAGATTACATTAACCTATAGCTTAATTTTGAAGAGAAGAGCATTTGTAAATCAAGTAACAGAGAACGGTAAAAAAGCCATTTGTATTGATCATGAAAATGCCGCAAAGTTTCTAGCTTTTCTAAATAAAGATGAGCGACATAAAAAGAAGTTCAGGTATATTTCTCCACTGTTGTGAACTTTTGGAATCGAAGAAAACACAAGTTAACAATAGAAAAGTCAGGACATTAAATGATGAAATTTCAAACTATGAGTACGAAATTGAAGAATGAATTTAAAGAGGCATTGAGATTCAAGAGTGAAGAAGATAAAGTTGAACACGATTCAAAAATTCTAATGTTCAAATTCCTAGCAATAGTGCAAGAGCAAATGGAATTGAGAAATATGACAAAGAAAGATTTAGCGCTTGAACTTAATACTTCTCCCAGTTACATTACACAGTTATTCAGAGGTTCTAAAACCATCAATTTACTCAAGTTGGCTCAAATCCAAAATTTATTTGATATCGAGTTTGAGATTCAATTAACCGAAAAATCTCAAAGCAAAAAGAAGCCCAAAGAAATAGCTAAAAAATCAACTAAAACAATATTGGCTCCTACGAGTTAAGGGAACGCCTCTTTCCCGTAATACCTATTATGACTTATACTCGATAGCATATAACATTTTCCTTAGACCTAATAAATCAGACCTTCTTTATGAAAATCTTAGTCCGCAGCTTTCTTTTAATCACACTGCTTTTTACACTAGAATTATCTGCTCAAGATACTACCGTAGTGCGAACATTGGAATTGGATTCCCCTACCCGATCGGGAACTTTTACTTTTCCCGATGATGACAGCAAGAGCTATCGTCAAATTCTCATGCAGTACAAAATGCGCTGCTTAAATGGCGATGTGAATCCAGGTGACAACTCCACCGGTTGCCATGAGTGGGATTACTCTTGTAATACCTTTCTAACCGACCCAACGACTGAAGACTCTCTGCGCTCTACGCATCCTACACATGTCATCAGTAATTTTAACGGGGAAAGTTTCGAATACACTACTGAACCAGTCTATTCTTATTTTGAGTATTTACAAAAAGAAGTAAGCTACGATGCAGTCTTAACAGAAGAGGTTTACGAAAGTGGCACGGGCACTGCTAATTTATCCCACCCATTCAGCGCTTCTTCGCTGGTAGGAAAATCGCAATATTTATGGACGGCTGAGGAATTAAACGAGGCTGGATTGGAAGCAGGACCGATCACCAGTTTGCGTATGGATTTATCCAACTCAGGTGCCGTCCTAGAATTTTTACGCATAAAAATTAAAGAAACCAGCTCCACTTTTTTGGACGAAAACAATGTGAGTCTGACAGGTTTTACGGAGGTTTATTTTTTAGATACTCCTCCCCTTGCAGATGAGAATGCGTTTTTATTTCACACACCTTTTGAGTGGAATGGTACTTCGAATTTGGTCCTAGAATTTAGCTTCAATCGCGATGGTTTTTCGGGAACGGATTCTGAAGCACTAGGAGGCACTATCCAAGAAAAAGTGGGAATTACCTCAAGTCAAGAAGATCAATTTTTTGAATTCAAAGGCAGTGATTTCCTAGAACTAGAAACCAGTGCTTTGAGCAGTATCTCGGAGGAAATTACGATTTCTGCTTGGGTAAAAGGAAATGAAAACGTGCTGCCTGTCAATACCTCTTTGTTGGAGGCGATTGGTCCTGATGGACTACGTCAAGTGAACGTGCATTTGCCTTGGAGTAACAGTCGGGTTTATTGGGATTGTGGCAACGAAGGTGGTGGCTACGATCGCATTGATAAACTGGCAACAAGTTCAAATTTTGCTAATAAATGGAACCACTGGACTTTTGTTAAAAACGCTACGGAAGGTACTATGAAGATGTATTTGAATGGAAATTTATGGCATTCTGGAACGGCAAAGTACAATACGATGGAGATTGAAAAATTCGTCTTAGGCGGTTCTGGGAATTTTGGAAATCCGTATTACGGTGGCATTAACGAGTTGCGCATATGGAACAAGGAAATTGAGGGTACAACGATTAAATCGTGGATGCGTCGAGACCTCGACGAAAGTCATCCTAACTATGAAAATTTGGTTGCTTATTACCCATTTGATGGAGAAAATACTGCTTTAAATGATGCAACGGGAAATGCTGCGCCAGCAGAAATTAAAGGAGCACCTTTGTTAAAGCGAATAAAAGGCCAGGATTTATTTAGAAATTTTGATAGCCTGTCTGAACGACCGAATGTGCGTTTTGTTCGTGGTACTTACGAATCAACAATTAATGAAATTACTGTTACAGTTCCAGAAATTAATGGACAAACATCTATCACAGAGTATTCGGTTGATGGAACAGATTTAGTGGAAGGAAATACCCTTTATGTATGGGCAGCAGATTCGACCTATTTCTATAATGAAGCTGGAGAAGTGGTAGATGCATGGAATGTGGAGGCAGAGAGTTCGGTGAACATTGGCAGCTTGGAATATTACCGCAAATTCCCTAGCAAGTACGAATTACTCTCCTTCGTTACCCCTTACGGCTTCTTTTTAGACCTAGGACCCGAAGGACAAACATGGACCTTTGATGTTACGGACTTCGCTCCTGTTTTAAAAGGCGAACGAATTTTATCTATGGAACGTGGAGGACAGTACAATGAAGAGTACGAAATTACTTTCGAGTTTATTGAAGGAACTCCTGCACGAGAGGTTTTGTCGATTCAAAATATTTGGCCTTTTGCAAGTGGAGGATTCAGTGCTATTGTAGAAGATGGAATATTTGAACCAAAGATGGTCACCTTATCGGAAGAAGGAAGTTCCTTCAAAATCAGAAACTCTGTTACAGGTCACCAACAAAATGGCGAGTTTCTTCCTAGAACGCATTACCTTAATTTGGACGGAGGAGAACGAGAGTTTTCTTTTGACGTTTGGAAAAGATGCGATTTAAATCCGGTTTACCCTCAAGGAGGAACTTGGATTTTCGATCGCGCGGGCTGGTGTCCAGGAATGCCTTCTGATTTACAGGAATTGGATTTGAGTCCGTATGTGATTCCCGGACAGACCGTTGAAATTGACTACGGTGTGCAAGCGGTGAGTGATTTAAGTGCGACCAATTATTTGGTGTCGAATCAACTAGTGACTTATGGTCCAGTAAATTTTGCTGTCGACGCGGAAATAATGGAAATTAAGAATCCGAACAACAGCATTAAGTACGCCAAGGAAAATCCTTCCTGCAATAATCCGGTAGTCGTTATTCGAAACTTGGGATCGGAGCCGCTGACTTCTTGTCGTATTGTTTATGGCGCAAAAGAGAGTGCGCAACAAGGGCATAATTGGACCGGGAATTTGGCCTTTGGGGAAAGCGAGGAGGTGACGATGGCTTCTCTATTGACGCCTATTTGGCAAGGAAACAGCACAGAGATTTTTGAAGTCACCTTAAAAGATGTAAACGATACCGTTGACGAAAACCTCGAAAACAATCAAATGGAGGTCCCATTTACACCTACTGATAAATTAGAAGGCGTAATTACGATCAATTACCGAACGAATAATAGAGCTTCTGAAAATAAATTAGTGGTTACAAATAGTATTGGATCGTTGGTACTGCAACGTGAAAATTTCGAAAACAATACAGTGTATAGCAATGACATTTTATTATCGCCGGGATGTTACACCATGGAATTCACAGACACAGGAGGGGATGGTTTGGATTTTTGGTATTGGGCTGCAGTAGGTGAAGATGTAGGAACAGGTTTTATTCGCGTGCAGCAAGATGGAAGTACCATCAAGCAATTTGAACCTGATTTTGGTGGAGTGATTCGCTACGATTTCTTCGTGGATGGCGATCAAGTTATTACTGGCTTGGAAGAAGGTTTTATTAATATTGGCCTCTACCCTAACCCCGCTTATAATGAATTAGTCCTAGAGCTCGATGGATTACAAGACGAGGAAGTTCAGCTAGAGATTCTTGATTTAACGGGTCGGATTCTCCACCAAGAGCGTTTACATTTATTAGACAATAAATCTGCTCAGAGAATTTCTGTTCGAGACTTCCCGAATGGTTTATACATCGCCCAGATTCGCTTCAAGGATCAGGTGATCCGCAAGAACTTTGTCAAGGAAGGGCGCTAGGAATAAAAGAGATTAACAATAAAAGGAACGATCATTTGAGCTGTGAGGCTTGGGTGATCGTTTTTGTTTTAATATGACTGATTTTATCTGCCAATAATAAATAAATGGTGGGTGATTTAGAATAGAATTGCAAGTCCAGCGTCAATAAATTAGACCCTAAAATCAAGGTTCACGCCAAATCCTAACGGCACGATGGATTCGCATCCATCGCTAATATATTTCGTCCCTTCAGGACTCCTACTTTTCGTGAATATTTTGGTAGTAACAAAAGATCGAACCACTAGCCCCTAGTCACAGCTTGACGGTAAATATGCAGGTAAATATCAGTGATGGGATTCAACCCATCGTAGCCCCAGAAATTAAGAACGTAAAATAAAGGTTTCCCCAAATCCATTGTCTAATATATTTCGCCTCTTAAAGTTCCCTTGCTCTTGAATATTTAAGATGCTTTGCAATGATCATAATCAATCCACAATAAGCAACTTTTGTCGATGTACCCTTTGATCCTTCAACTGCACTTCTACCAAATAAATGCCTGCAGGAATTCCAAGCACCGACATTTGAGGTGTTAGAGCTTTTTTAACCAACTGACCCTCTAGATTATAAATGCGGATTTCCTGCAATAAGTCAATAAATGACGCTTGTAAATTTATACGATCATGCGCGGGATTGGGAAAGACTAAATTCTCTTCGACTGCCTTATTCCAAATGATATTTTCGATGCCAGTACGAGAACTGTCTATTACATAAACCGTGCTGTCACAACCCAAAGTGCTGCAAG
>CALFBW010000065.1 GCA_937951415.1 uncultured Chitinophagales bacterium
AGCGCAGCATCTACCAAGAAGTACTCTTGCTCCCAACCCAAAGTCGGAACTACACGTGTTACATTGCGATCAAAAAATTGGCAAACGTCCACCGCGGCTTGATTCAAAATATGTTGCGATTTCAGCAAAGGTGCCTTGTAACCCATTGAATTTCCAGAGTAAGAAATAAAAATGGTTGGAATACAAAGTGTTTTACCAAAAGGGCCAATCTCCATAATGAAAGCTGGAGAGCTCGGATCCCAAGCGGTATAACCGCGCGCTTCATGTGTAGAACGCATTCCTCCACTTGGAAAAGACGAACCGTCCGGCTCACCTTGCACCAACTGTTTTCCATTGAATCGCTCTAAACCTGAACTTCCATCCAGTGGTGCAAAAAATGAATCGTGTTTTTCAGCCGTTAGCCCAGTTAAGGGTTGGAACCAGTGTGTATGGTGTGTACATCCATTATCAATTGCCCAATTCTTCATTCCCGCAGCTACCTGATCAGCCATAGCCATTTCGATCTTTTGTCCCTGTTCCATTGAATGAAGAACACTTTCGAAAGCTTCTTTACTTAAATAGCGCTTCATCGTTTCAACGTTGAAAACATTTTGCCCATAAAAATCAGAAACTTTCGATGAAGGTCGGTCAATAACGATGGGAGCTCGCTCTTGTGCTTTCAACACCGCTCCTAATCTGTTTTTTCTCATTTTATTTTTACTTTTTATCAAACAAGAGGCAAATGTGCGCTATTTTTTTGATTTTTTAATCATCAAAATACACCAATTCTCTAATTTAGTCTCAAATTTTATGTTTTTCTAAAGTTGAGTTTACATTTCTGTCTTGTTATTGCGTACTTCAAAGGAGCTAGTTTCAAATTATTCCAGATTGTTTCTACAGTTCTTATCTTGGGGGAAAAATTCCCAAATGTCAGAAGAGCTAAAGTCCTTACAAATTGAGCTTTGGAAAGTGTATCAAACGATCAAAGCAATAAATACTGTTGCTGCTGAAAGAGAGTTGGATGAGGAAGAGAAAGAAAAACTACAGTTCTTTCTTCAGCAATACAAGTCGATAAAATTGGAGATTACAGAAGAGACAAGTAAAAATGAAACATAAGAATAATTTTTATCTAGTTTTCTCGCCTAGATATACCTAGTTGTTCATTAAAAATTCTTAAATTCAGTTGCCTCACTAAAGATTCCTTCAAAGCGAACTTATTTGAAAACAGAATAGCTAAACGACAAAAATGGCCATTGCTAAAAGAAAGGAATTTAACAAAGAAGATGTCAAAGTTGCAGATTTCGCAAAGTCGATTGCACACCCGGCTCGCATCCAGATTTTACGATCTCTTGCAAAAAACAAGACCTGCTCATGCGGACAGTTAGTGAACGAATTACCGCTCTCCCAATCAACCGTCTCTCAACATTTATTAGAATTGCGCAAAGTTGGAATTATACGAGCTAAGCAATTGGGACCTCAAATGAATTATTATATAGACTTAAGCGAAGGAATTCGAGCAATATCGTCGCTCAATGATTTCTTTAAACTGATCGTATACAAGAAATAAATACAAAGCGACAAAAAGTCCCCTACTTTTTATTGCTCAATATTGAAACTGCAAAGCAGCTCTGATTCGCTCTTTTACATTCGTTGCATGATCTCCAAAATCGTAGCTTTCTTGATATTGAACAGCTACACCCTTCTCTAACAGATTTCGATACAAACTTTCTACCCCTTCTAATAATCTTGCTTCTCTTTCTTTGTTAAACGCATCGAGGTACCAATGTACAGATCGATATTCTCTACTTGATTTTATTTCAGAAACGAAACTGTAATAGCTTCTTGCAAATTCAACTCGTGGAGAAAAAGCTATGACTTTTGCAAACTCGTTCGGCAATTTCCAACTTACAGCACAGGCTAAGAGTCCAGCTCTGCTCCCGCCCATGATGGTGTGCGACATTGCATCTTCTCTTACTCTATAATTTCTCACCATAAAAGGCTTGACGTGACTTCCCATAAAAACATGAAAAGAAGCATAAAGCTCACGAGAAAAATAAGGCATAAACAAATCGGAAGAATTATCAATTACCACCACAATTACTTCTTCAATTTCTCCATTCTTCATCATTTCCTTTGCTGTTTCTCCCACGTTCCATCTGGAACCCATAAATTCATTTCTTCCAAAATGATGCTGCATTCCATCGAGTACATACAAGACCGGATAATGCCAACTTGGATTGTCGTAATAAGAAGGAGGAAGAAAAACTCTTATGTTTCTAGGGCTTACATTGGCCGCCGAAAGATTTGTATGCAATTTCACAAAGACCTTCGGTTTTGGCTTCGGAGCCACTTTTTCAGGCGCTGTCGTTTTATCGAAGTCATACTCTTCTAGGGTAGCAATTCGATTAATACTTCCTCGATCTTCCCAATTTTCTATGCTGTGATAAACAATGGTATCGCGGTTGACTAAAAATGAAATACCATAAGGATTTCCCGTTCTATCGACAGCCTCTGTCTCACTAGAGCCCCTGCTGAAACGAACATCGACAACAGTTCCAACATTAAATTTGAGTGTTGCAATCCAAGAGTTTTCTTCTGCTGGAAACATTTGCAAAGCACCAGGATCGTAATGACCTAAAGCAGGATGGTTTCCAGTTAAAAAAACTGCGCCGCCAGCAGTGCCTGTTTTCGCTTTTATAATAAATGATACCCTAGCGGTTTGATTATAATTCTGCGCAGACATTCCATTGCCTCCGCAAGCAACTAGCAAAAGCAGCAATAAAACTTGAACGTATAGATGCATTCTAATTTTCAAGGTCCTCCATTATTTTATTTACTTTTTCTTCCGTCGTTCTCAACTTTGTTTCGCAATACCGCAAAAGTTCTGCAGCACGTTCGACCTTCTTAACCAAGTCATCGACCGAGACTTCATTACTCTCCAAAGCTTCCAAAATACCTTCCAGTTCAGCCTGAGCTTGTTCGTATGATTTAATCTTCATTTTCTGTTGCTTTGAAAATACTAACTACTTTACCACCTGCGAAAATAGTACGCAATTCGTCGCCTTTTTTAGGCAAGTTATTTTTTGCTACAAGTCCCTTGGCAAAGGTAGTAATCGAATAACCACGTTCCAGTACTTTTTGGGGAGATAAGTACGCGATAGATTTTTCAAAATGGATACGCTTTTGCTCCTCTTTGTCGATCTTGTTTTCTAGAGCCCGCTTCAACCGCGTGCTAATAACATTCCTATCGCTAGTAAGAATTCTTCTTTTGGCTTGTTTTAAACTCCCAATCGCTTTTAGCCTATTATTAGACTCTGACAGAAATCGCTCTCTGGTAGCTTGGTTCAATTGAGCCGCGAAAGTTCTAAGTTCTTCCATTTTTGCCGTCATCACTGAAGGAATATATCGAGAAAACCTTTCCTTTTGAGCCTTTTCCTGAACTCCTAAGTCCCCTACTCTTTCATTTACTTTATCCAAGATCTGGCGATAGACAAAATCAATTTTCTGTTCAAAATCATAGAGTTGTTCATACAAGAAACTTGCTACTGCCGTTGGCGTTTTAAAGGACTTAAATGCGACTACATCAGCCAATAGCAGATCGGTCTCGTGTCCCAAGCCTGTTAAAACTGGCATTCCACTATAGGCAATTGCTTCACAAACTGCTTCACTGTTAAAAACATCCAGGTCAATTTGCGATCCTCCCCCACGAATCAAAACCAAGACATCGAATCCCCATGGATCGACTTGATCAAAAGCTTCTACCAATTCCTTCTGGGCTCGCTCACCTTGGACTCCCGATTCAAAAAGCTCAATTTCGAAAGCATAGGACATCGAATTTTCCTTTAGTTGCGCCATAAAGTCTGCATAGCCAGCACTGCGACTGCTTGCAATCAAGGCTATTTTTTGTGGCACAAGTGGAAAGGGCTTCTTCTTGTTCCGCTTATCCCAGCCTTTCGCTTTGATCTTTTCGATTACAGCTTCCTTTCTACGAGCCATTTCTCCTAGGGTATAAGCAGGATCGATGTCATCAACATTCAGTTTAAGCCCATAAACTTCGTGGTAATCTACACGAACCAAAAGAAGCACTTTGGTTCCGGGCTGGAGATAGTCCTCTAACTTTGAGCGAAAGCGAAAATTCAAGGCTTGAAAGGTATTAGCCCATATGTTCGCACTTATTTTTGCATTCAATCGTCCTTGCTCTTCCTCCACTAACTGTAGGTATCTATGCCCTCTAGAAACATTATAAGAACTAATTTCTGCGCGAATCCATATACGATCCCACCCAAACCCATTCGCAAGTTCTTCCTTGATGCGTTGGCACAATTCTAGGAGCGATATACTGTCTTTAGCCATCTAAGCTTCTTATGCATCGCCATTACTGGCTTGTTAAAGGAATTATAAATTATCTTTCTATCCCAATTTGAGACGAAATTGTTCGTCTAATAGGTAAAGTTATACTCGCAATGCGCAAAACACTCTTTTATTCACTACTTTTTGGAGCTTTTTTCTGGAGCTTCACTTCTGGACCGGACGAGGGACTTGAAGAACGGAATCAGATCTTGTTCAACATGATTGTTGCCAGTATTGATCAACAGCACTACGAACCTTCAGCGATGGATGACCAGTGGTCATCGAAAGTATTTGAGGCCTATGTTCAGCGACTTGATTATGGTAAACGCTTTCTATTGAAAGAGGACATCGAGACCTTAATGGAATTTGAAACCGAGATTGATGATCTTAGCAAATCTGGCAGTTCGGAGTTCTTAGATGTTTCAGTAAAGATATTGGAAGATAGAATAGCTTACACGCAGACATTCTATGAAGATATACTTGCGAAACCTTTTGATTTCAGTCAGGAGGAATTGTTAGAAACAGATTACGATAAGTTGGACTTTGCGGACACCAAAGAGGCCTTAAGGGAGCGCTGGTGCAGCAGATTAAAGCATCAAACACTGCAAAAAGTTGCTGACAAAATCCAGCGCCAAGAAAAAGCTAAGGAAGAAAAGGACGAAGACTACGAGGAAAAGACCGTAGAAGAAATGGAGCAAGAAGCTCGTGAAAAGATCTTGGATAACTACACAAAATGGTATGGCCGTCTAGCAAAGATCGACTATCAAGATCGAGTAGCCACTTATGTTAATACGATTGCCAACTCATTCGATTCGCACAGCAGTTATTTCCCTCCTAAGGACAAAGAAGATTTCGACATAAAAATGTCGGGTCAGCTAGAAGGAATTGGAGCGCGTTTGCGGGAGAAAGAAGGATTGATCGAAGTGGTGAGTATTGTTCCAGGTAGCCCTTGTTGGACACAAGGTGACTTAGAAGTGGATGATGCTATTTTGAAAGTTGCCCAAGGAGAAGAAGAGCCAGTTGATGTTGTTGACATGGACTTGTCTGATGCGGTTCGATTGATTCGAGGACCAAAAGGCAGTGAGGTTCGATTGACTGTTCGCAAAGGAGATGGAACAGAAGCTGTTGTACCTATTATACGAGATGTGATTCAATTAGAAGAAACTTACGCTAAATCTGCATTGATAGAAAAGGACAATGACAAGCTGGGATACATTTATTTGCCAAAGTTCTATACCAATTTCAACAACACAGGAGGAAAGAGCTGTGCAGCTGATCTAGAGAAAGAAATCAATAAACTCAAGTCGGAAAATGTCGAAGGTATTATCCTTGACTTGCGGGGAAATGGCGGTGGTTCTTTACAAGAAGTGGTGAAAATGACAGGTCTTTTCATTGATAGTGGGCCGATCGTTCAAGTCAAGGGACGTTACGGTACTCCTAGAGTTTTGTCTGATACCAAAAGAGGAACTTCTTACGATGCGCCTCTTGTAGTTTTGGTAAACTCTTTCAGTGCATCCGCCTCAGAGATTTTGGCAGCTGCTATTCAGGATTATGGAAGAGGCATTATAATTGGAAGCGAAAGCACCTATGGAAAAGGAACGGTACAACGCTTCTTCGATTTAGATCAGGCATTGCCGGAAAGCATGTCGGACATGGGACCAATGGGTTCGATTAAATTAACCACTCAGAAGTTCTATCGAATTAATGGAGGTTCCACTCAATTGAATGGAGTACAACCCGATATTATTTTGCCAGATGCCTATAGCTACATTAGTACGGGCGAGCAAGAAGAAGATTTTGCTTTAGAATGGGGCGAAATTGACCCTGTATCTTTTGAGGCATGGCAAGGTGCACAATACAAGATTGATCGCATTCGAAAAAGATCCAAGGATCGAATAGATCAGAGCGAGGCTTTCAGCGATGTAGATAAAAACGCAAAACGCATGAAACGCGAGCGGGACAAAAGCCTTTACAACTTACAAATGGACACCTTCATTGAAGAACGTTGTGCCAGCAAGGAAGAAGCTGATAAATACAAGGATCTCTTCGATGTTGCTTTGGAGTTTGAAGTTCTTACCCTGGGCGCTGATAGCGAGTATTACAACTCTGATACAAGCCGGTTGAAGAGTCATACGAATTGGAAAGAAGGCTTACAAAAGGATATCTACTTAGAAGAAGCCGTAAATGTTTTGCAAGACATCTTGTAATTTTTTCTAGTAATAAAGAAATAGCAAAGGGCAGACTTTCGGGTTTGCCCTTTTTTATTGCCAAGGCTCCTTTTTAAGATAACAGCTCCTATTATCAGATTTGATTGTACTTTTAGGTCGGTAAAAACACGCTTATGATTGTCTTATTAAGTCCTGCTAAAACCCTTGATTTTGAGAGTGATCTTTCAACGAAAGAGTTTAGTCATTCAAGTTTCATGGACGAATCTCAGCACCTCAATAAAGTATTGAAAGGTTTAAAACCGCAAGACTTACGAAAACTGATGGGCATCTCGGAAAAGCTGGCAGATTTGAATCATGAAAGAAACCTGTCTTGGAAGATTCCTTTTACAAATAAAAATGCTCGACCCGCAGCTCTTGCTTTTAAAGGGGATGTTTATTTAGGCTTAGAGTCCGAAACTTTAAATAAGCGTGATTGGACTTTTGCTCAAAAACATATTCGCATTCTCTCGGGATTATATGGCATTTTGAAGCCATTGGATTTAATACAAGCCTATCGCCTAGAAATGGGTACCAGACTTAAGGTTAGTAAGGACATCAGTAATCTTTACCAATTTTGGGATGACAAAATAACCAAATCGATTAATCAAGAATTGAGCACAGTCAAGAAGCCGGTAGTAGTAAACTTAGCTTCCAACGAGTATTACAAAGTCGTGCAGGCTAAAAACCTACAGGCTAATATCATCACTCCAGCTTTTAAGGATTGGAAAAATGGTCAGTACAAAATGATCAGTTTCTTTGCTAAAAAAGCTCGGGGCATGATGGCTCGTTACATCATCGATAAGCGCGTTAAAACGGCGAAAGACTTGCTAGGATTTGACTACCAAGGATACGAGTATAATCATGAAATGAGTGAAGAAAACAAGCCCGTGTTTACACGTTTGCAGATTCCTAGTTGATGAGCTTCTATCGTCACCCACAAAGAATTCGAAGCGGGAACTAAGCACCAGTAGTAAACTTCTCCTTAGAAAAAGCCGAAAAGGCACTATTTTGCGGGCATGTTCCAGAGAATTCTACTTATTCTATTTATTAGCATTGCCCTTATTTGTGCAGCCGGTTGGTTTTGGTGGCCAGCCTTTTTACTATTACTTTTTCCTGTCTCTCTCCTACTTTTGGCTATTCGGGACTATACCCAAGGAGAACACAGTATTCTGAGAAATTTTCCACTAGCTGGTCACTTTCGCTATATATCAGAGGCTTTACGCCCTGGAATTCAGCAATATTTCATAGAGTCAAACATAGACGGTAGTCCTTACAACCGAAACGATCGGTCGATTGCTTATGCACGATCTAAAGGTGAGAATGATACGAATCCATTTGGAACACAGGAGAATCTCTACCAGGAAGGTTATGAATGGATGTCGCATTCTATCGCGGCAAAAGATCCTCATAATTTGGATCATGATCCTAGAGTAACAGTTGGTGGGCCACAATGTATGAAGCCGTACAAGTGCAGTTTGTTAAACATATCGGCTATGAGCTACGGATCATTGAGTCAAGCAGCGGTTCGTGCGTTGAACGCCGGTGCAAAGATTGGCAAATTTGCTCACAACACTGGAGAAGGCGGCGTGAGTCCTTATCACTTAGAAGCTGAAGGTGATCTCATATACCAAGTAGGCACTGGTTATTTCGGTTGTCGCTCTGCTGAAGGAAGTTTCGACGCTGAAAAATTCAAAGTTACCGTTGCTCCTAAGAGTATAAAGATGATAGAGCTGAAACTATCTCAAGGGGCAAAGCCAGGACATGGCGGTATCTTGCCCGCTAAGAAAGTGAGTGCGGAAATCGCCAAGATACGTGGTGTGGAACAGGGGAAGGCAGTCAATTCCCCTCCCTATCATAAAGCATTTGATACGCCCAAAGGTCTCCTACAATTGATTGCACAAATGCGAGAAATCGCAAACGGAAGACCAGTAGGATTCAAACTTTGTATTGGTCGAAAGAGTGAATTTCTGGGAATTTGTAAAGCAATGGTAGAAACCAAAATCTATCCTGACTTCATTAGTGTAGATGGAGGCGAAGGTGGCACAGGTGCAGCACCCTTAGAGTTTTCCGATTCCGTGGGGATGCCTATGCATGAAGCACTTGCTTTTGTTTATGATTCTTTGGTAGGCTTCGATCTAAAAAAGCATATAACACTTTTTGCAGCAGGAAAAATTGTTACAGGTTTTGACATGGTACGAGCTTTCGCCTTAGGTGCTGACGTTTGCTTTGCTGCCCGCGCATTTATGATGTCTTTGGGATGTATTCAAGCTAGAGAATGTAATCATAACACTTGCCCCGTTGGCATTACAACACAAAATAAAAAACTAGTTAGGGCTCTCGTTGTAAAACACAAAAAAGACAGAGTTGCGAATTTTCACAAAAATACGATCGAAAGCCTGGTAGAATTAACTGCCGCTGCTGGTTTAGAGTCTCCCTTAGATATCAAACGAATGCACATCAAAAAACGTTTTAGCGGGCGAGAGATAAAACGCTACGATCAGATATTCCCCTATTTATCTACAGGCAGATTATTAAAAGGTGGCCTTCCTAATGAATATAAATTTTTAATGGAGACTGCTTCAGCTGATAGTTTCCAAGGAAACATTTAAGGATATAAAGTATATAACTATCCGATTGGAACATTGATTTTTCTTCAAAAAATACTTCGCTCAATTACAGACACTTATATACAGTTCACTCCTTAACCTGCCAGGTCTAATTCTTAAACTTGAA
>CALFBW010000066.1 GCA_937951415.1 uncultured Chitinophagales bacterium
ACCCTCTTTTTACTTGCTTGCTTTACTCTTTTTTTTAGTGCTTGTCAAAATACCGACAGTACAAAAGACACAGCACCACCGATTAACAAACAAGAGTACCAATCACTTTTGGAGACCTATGCCAATCAACCTCATGGTCTTCTGGATGAGAATATGAAGAAAACAGAAATATTTTCAGAAAAAACAGATATCAAATTCCAAGAACAAGCAGCCTATTTTCAATTTACTGCTTTCGATATCACTAAAAAAGGTTACGAAGCTCCTTCTGCTATTCTCGTAAAATTTGATGTGGATCGTTTATTTACAACCATCAATGGCGCACTCAAACGAAAAAAAGCCACCCACTATTTCTGTATTCCTGCTGCCAATTCCAGTAAAGAATTACATGAACAATACAACAAACAACTCCAATCCCTCGGCTACAAAGACCACGAAATATACCTCGCCAACCTATCCAAACTCCTCTCCTCCATCTACCTCTCCTAGCGCGCGCTTCCAGCGCGTGTTTCCGCCAAGTTCTGAGCGCCTCCGGCGCGGACAAACAAGGGCGCAATTGGGATTTGTCCCCCCTGATTTTACATAAAAAAAAAGAGAGATTGCATTAACTTTGTATTCGACTAAAAAAACAAACGATGCAGATCCCTCTTTCGATTACAAAGATATTGAAATTAGAATTTGAAAAACTACTTTTGTCAAAAAAATGGTTGCAATTATTATTAGACGGCCAGTTCTATGAATTTGAAAAGCTGCTCCATGCTGGCGTAGGTTCTTTATACGATGTGATCTGTAAGCACTTGATAGAGTTTATTAGTGAGACTGATGAATTTATCGACATCCAAAAAGCCTTAGCAAAAGAGTTAGGCCTTCGACAACTAATCGAACGTTTTGCCACCATCCAATTGCGTACAGGAACAAAGGTGAAATACCGTTCTCTTTATGCTAAGAAAAAGCCTACAGACTATCAAGGTGCTTCTCGCCATTTGTCCCATGAGTTGTGGAATGCTTCTAAGTCTTCAAGTCCGATGTACATGAGTATAATCTGCTTATTATCAGTGCTTTGTCCTTCTTTTGAGCTATCTAAAAACCTATTGCGTTATATGGGAATTCATGCGAATTATGATCGTGTTAGAAGTCTAGCGTTAGCCTTATCAGAAGAATGTATGAAGGATCGTGCAGGAAATCAACTCGCTGTTGGAGAAAGCCTCAAAGGTAAAAGGGTATTGATTGGAATTGATGGCGGTCGGACTCGAACGCGTGTTGCAAAAGATAAACAAGCAGACAAAAGAAAACAATCTTTTGATACACCCTGGCGAGAACCTAAGTTATTTGTCATTACTATTATTGATGAAAATGGCAAGGTCAATAAAGTGTCGCTTCCTATCTATGATTGTAGTTTTGGTGATGTTCAAACATTGAAGTTGTTAGCCAGTTATTTGGAAAAACTAAAGATCTGGGAAGCCGCAAATGTACAAATTGTAGCAGACGGAGCTACTTGGATTTGGAATAAACTTCCGCCTTTATTAGTTGAGTTGGGCGTCGATTCATCCAATATTATAGAAACTTTAGACCACTATCATGCGATGGAACATCTTCATGACCTTAAAGTTTACTTAGATGAAGGGCAAAGGCAAAAAGTATTTAGTCAACTTAAAGAAGCACTTTGGGAAGGTGATATTGAGCAAATGAAATCACTATTAAAGAAAAATATTTCAGGGGTTAATTTAGCAGAGTTTACTCCCTATCAATACTTTGAAAATAACAAAAACAGGATTGATTATCAAGCACTTAAGATAGACAATCGGCCCTGTGGTAGTGGTGTAATAGAGTCGGGAATAAGACGTATAGTCAATCTAAGATTTAAAGGACCTTCCAGTTTTTGGTATCCTGAAAATGTAGAGAAGTTGATCTTGATGCGGTGTATTGCATTGTCAGGAAGATGGGAAATTATGATGCAAAACCTAAATAGGAAGAAAAATTAGGGGGGGGACAAAACCCAATTGCACCCATAAGTAAGACCAAGGAAGCTGAATTCTTATGTCGCTAGACAAGGCGAAAAATGCAAGCATAGCCGGCGGCTACGGTGAGTATTTTCAACGTAGTATAGCGGCATAAGAAACGGCTACTTGGTCTTAGTTATTGATTTTCCTTTACTAAATAACGGAGGGCTAAAATTGGGCAACTAGAAATGGTTTTTTGTGACTAGAAAAAAGCATAGGAGTGCGGTTGTAAAATTATAGAAAGTGGATAAAGAAGCAGTGAAAAAGATGTTCCAGGAGGGATTGAAAAACTTCCTTCCTGAACGGTCATTGCCCTTAATTGTAGAGTGGTTAACAGATAATCAGGTGCAATTGAAGGTAAGTCAAAAACGGAAAACAAAACTAGGAGATTACCGTCCTCCACAAAGAGGGCACGGCCATCGAATATCTATTAATGGAGACTTAAACGAATATGCCTTCCTGAATGTGCTTGTACACGAACTAGCACATCTTTTTACTTGGAAAAAGCACCAGAATAGGGTTCAACCACATGGTATAGAATGGAAGCAATGCTATCAACGATTGTTGGAACCATTCTTAGAGGCCCATATTTTTCCTAAAGATATTCAACAAGCATTGAGGAGTTATATCATGAATCCTGCAGCGTCGTCCTGTACAGATACTACCTTGTACAAAGCCTTTCGGAAATACGATAAGGCGCATAGCGATGATGAATGGACAGCAGTATTGGTAGAAGATCTACAGGCAGGGCAGGTATTTGTTACCCTTTCAGGGCAATTGTTTGTCCGAGGAGATAAAATGCGAAAACGATTTAGATGCCAGGAAAAAAACACGGGTAAATGGTATGCTTTTAGTCCAGTAGCGGAAGTCTTTATTCCCAATAAAAAGTAAGACAAAGTGTAAATAATAACTGCTCAATTGGAGAACCGGTTTACTTCTTTTTTAGCTCAAAAGTATCCATAAAAGCAGTTGTGAAATTCCCAGATCTAAAATCCTCATTTTTCATGAGCTGTTGGTGAAAAGGAATGGTTGTTTTTATACCAGAGATAATAAACTCATTCAAGGAACGCTGCATTTTTGCAATGGCTTCCGCTCTTGTAGGAGCTTTTACAATAATTTTAGCCAACATAGAATCATAATATGGAGGAACAGTATAACCTGCAAAAATATGGGTATCCACACGCACTCCAAATCCCTTCGATGTATGCAATTCTAGAATTTTACCCGGACAAGGCCGGAAGTCATTAAAAGGATCTTCGGCATTGATTCGACACTCTATGGCATGTCC
>CALFBW010000067.1 GCA_937951415.1 uncultured Chitinophagales bacterium
CTGAATCGACAAACGGTGTAGGGTAGGAGCCCGGTTCAACATCACTGGATGTCCGCGCAGCACATTCTCGAGAATATCCCAAATTACGGGTACCTTTTTGTCTACTAGTTTCTTAGCAGACTTCACTGTTTTCACAATTCCACGCTCTATTAGCTTTCTAATAATAAAAGGCTTGAAGAGCTCAGCAGCCATGTTCTTTGGAATACCACATTCGTGCATTCTCAAGTTTGGTCCTACTACAATTACCGAACGTCCAGAGTAATCCACACGTTTACCAAGTAGGTTTTGACGGAAACGTCCTTGCTTCCCCTTAAGTACATCACTCAAAGATTTCAAGGCTCGTCCACCTTCTGCTTTTACCGCATTCGACTTTCGAGAGTTATCGAATAGTGAATCTACAGCTTCTTGAAGCATACGCTTCTCGTTTCGCAAAATCACTTCTGGTGCTTTGATCTCGATCAACCTTTTCAATCGGTTGTTACGAATGATCACCCGTCGGTATAAGTCATTCAAATCAGAACTCGCAAATCGGCCCCCATCTAGAGGAACTAAAGGACGAAGTTCTGGTGGAATTACTGGAAGATATTCGATAATCATCCACTCTGGCTTGTTTTCGCGATGCAAGTTTCCTTTACGGAAACGCTCTACGATACTCAAACGCTTAAGAGCTTCTGTTTTACGTTGATTTGAAGTTTCGTTATCTGCTTGGTAGCGCAAATCGAAAGACAATTGATCTAAGTCGATTCGTCCTAAAAGATCGCGAACTGCTTCCGCACCCATTTTAGCGATGAACTTGTTAGGATCTGAATCCTCCAAATGTCTATTCTCTGGCGGAAGTTTGTCTAGCAAGTCAAAATACTCTTCTTCCGTATACAGATCTAAGTATTTAACCGGCTCTTCTTCTCCTGCGAGAACACCTGGTTGGATTACGGCGTAACGCTCGTAATAAATAATGCTTTCCAATTTCTTAGAAGACAATCCTAGTAGGTAACCAATTTTATTTGGCAGAGATTTGAAGTACCAAATGTGTACAACAGGAACCACCAATTTGATGTGTCCCATTCGCTCACGACGTACTTTCTTTTCCGTTACCTCAACACCACATCTGTCACAAACGATTCCTTTGTAACGAATACGCTTGTATTTTCCACAATAGCACTCGTAGTCCTTCACAGGACCAAAAATTCTTTCGCAGAAAAGACCATCTCGTTCCGGTTTATAGGTCCGGTAGTTGATGGTTTCGGGCTTCAGAACTTCTCCGAAAGACCGTTCGAGAATTGTATCGGGCGAAGCTAGACAAATGGTTACTTGAGAAAATCCACTTGTTACTTTCGACTCTTTCTTAAATGCCATCCTCTGTTTTATTTAGGATTTCCCCCTGATGAAGGGAGGAAATATTTTTTAATCAATATAGAATCACCCAGTTAATTGCTGGGACAAGCGGTTTATTCAAAAACCAAATCCAAAGCCAATCCACGAAGTTCGTGCATCAATACATTGAAAGACTCAGGAATATTAGAATTAGGCATGTTTTCTCCTTTAACAATTGCCTCATATGCTTTCGCACGTCCTTGAATATCATCCGATTTCAAGGTGAGTAACTCTTGTAGGATATTAGCAGCTCCAAATGCTTGAAGTGCCCAAACCTCCATCTCTCCAAAACGCTGACCACCGAATTGAGCCTTACCACCAAGTGGTTGCTGGGTAATCAATGAGTATGGACCGATAGAACGTGCATGCATCTTATCGTCGATCATGTGCGCCAGTTTCAACATGTAGATTACTCCAACTGTTGCAGGCTGCATAAATCGCTCTCCAGTTTCACCATCGTATAGGTATGTTACCCCTAATGATGGCAATCCTGCTTCCTTCACTTTCTCTTCAATCTCATCTACTGATGCTCCATCGAAGATTGGTGTAGCGTACTTCTCTCCAAGTTCTTTACCGGCCCATCCAAGAACTGTTTCATAGATTTGACCAATATTCATTCGAGATGGTACACCTAGTGGATTCAAAACAATATCAACTGGTGTTCCGTCTTCCAAGAACGGCATGTCTTCCATTCTTACAATCTTGGCAACAATACCCTTGTTACCGTGACGTCCAGCCAATTTATCTCCAACTTTCAGCTTACGTTTTTTAGCAACATAAACCTTTGCAAGTTTCAATACTCCCGCAGGAAGTTCATCACCAATGCTAATGTTGAATTTCTCTCTATTGTAACGTCCAGTTTCGGCTTTACGCTGGATTTCGTAATTATGAAGAAGTCTTTTCAACAAGTTGTTGATTTCCTCATCATTAGTCCATTCGTTCGGCTCCACCTGAAGATAATCAGGTACTCCTTCTAGAACTCTTTTACTCAAACGAGTTCCTTTCGGGATCAACTCCTCGAAGTACAGGTTGTTAATACCTTCCGACTTTTTGTCTTTCAGTAGCTCGATTAACTTCTCTAGTAGAAGGTCCCGAATTTCTGTCTTTGTTCTCTTGTGCGTTTCCTCAAGATCACCTAACATCTTCTTTTCACGTGTCTTAGCGTCTTTGTCTTTCTTCGCACGAGCGAATAAAAGTTTGCCAATAACGACACCTTTCACCGAAGGTTTTACTTTCAGAGAAGCATCCTTAACGTCACCTGCTTTGTCTCCAAAGATGGCGCGAAGCAGCTTTTCTTCCGGTGTTGGATCCGACTCTCCTTTAGGGGTAATCTTTCCAATCAGAATATCTCCTTCCTTGATGTGTGCACCAATTCGAATGATACCATTCTCGTCAAGATCTTTGGTCGCTTCCTCAGAAACGTTCGGAATATCGTTGGTCAGTTCTTCCTCTCCCAACTTCGTATCACGAACATCCATACTGAACTCATCAATATGGATAGAAGTAAAGATATCTTGCTTTACAACTTTCTCTGAGATTACAATTGCATCCTCAAAGTTGTAACCTTTCCAGGGCATGAATGCCACCATCAAGTTACGTCCGAGAGCAAGTTCTCCTTTTTGAGTACCATAGCCTTCACATAGAATCTGGCCGTTCTTTAACTTGTCGCCTTTTCTTACAATTGGCTTCAAGTTCACACAAGTTCCTTGGTTGGTTCTGCGGAATTTCGTGAGGTTGTATGTTTTTATATCACCTTCAAAACTCACAAGTCGATCACTGTCGGTTCGGTTGTACCGAATAACTATTTTCTCTGCATCTACATACTCCACTACACCATCACCTTCTGCATTTAGCAAAGTACGTGAGTCGGTAGCCACTCTAGCTTCTAGTCCAGTACCAACAATCGGAGAATCAGGCTGCAACAAAGGCACTGCCTGGCGCTGCATGTTTGATCCCATCAATGCACGGTTGGCATCATCGTTTTCCAAGAAAGGAATCAATGAGGCTGAGACACCAACAATTTGGTTAGGTGCAACATCGATAAACTGGAGTTCCTGTGGAAGAAGGATCGGGAATTCACCAGAATCACGACCCTTAATTCGATCACTAAGGAATTTACCTTTTGAGTCAATAGCAGCATTTGCTTGACCAATTCTCTTGTCGTCCTCTTCCTCAGCAGATAAGTACCGAACCGCGTCATCAGTTAATAAAACTTTTCCGTTTTTCACCTCACGATAAGGTGTTTCGATAAAGCCCATTTTATTGATCTTCGCGTGTACACACAGTGTAGAGATCAATCCAATATTCGGACCCTCAGGTGTTTCAATCGTACACAATCGACCATAGTGCGAATAGTGAACATCACGAACCTCAAATCCTGCACGTTCTCTGGAAAGACCACCAGGTCCTAGTGCTGAAATACGACGTTTGTGTGTGATCTCAGAAAGTGGATTTGTTTGATCCAAGAACTGAGACAACTGACTCGTACCGAAGAATGAATTTATTACACTTGAGAGTGTTCTCGCGTTGATCAAATCAACTGGTGTAAATACCTCGTTGTCCCGTACATTCATACGCTCACGAATCGTTCTTGCCATACGTGCAAGTCCAACACCGAACTGTGCATATAATTGCTCTCCAACCGTACGCACACGACGATTACTCAAATGGTCGATATCATCGATATCTGCCTTTTGATTCGCAAGCTGAACCAAGTATTTCACCATCGTAATGATATCTTCCTTGGTTAAAACTCGAATATCACGCTCGATATCAAGCGCAAGTTTTTTATTGATTTTGTATCGACCTACTTCTCCTAGATCGTATCGCTTATCGGAGAAGAACAATTTGTCGATGATACCACGTGCAGTTTCTTCATCCGGTGGATCAGTACCACGTAGTTGACGATAGATTACTTGAACGGCCTCAATTTCAGAGTTCGAAGTATCTTTTTGCAGTGTATTATAAATGATAGAGAAATCTGCCGATAGTTCTTCTTTCTGAACAATGATAGATTTGAGTTCTGTTACCAGAATTTCTTCAATATTATCTTCATTCAAAATGGTATCACGCTCTAGAATGATTTCGTTTCGTTCGATAGAAACTACCTCTCCAGTATCTTCATCTACGAAATCCTCAATCCAGGTTTTCAATACCCGTGCAGCCAATTTCTTACCTACACATTTCTTTAAATTTTTCTTGTTTACCGAAATCTCTTCGGCTAGACCAAACAAGTCCAAAATGGCTTTATCTGATTCATATCCAATAGCACGCAACAAAGTAGTTACCGGGAACTTCTTCTTACGATCGATGTAAGCGTACATAACATTGTTGATGTCTGTAGCAAACTCAATCCAAGATCCTTTAAACGGAATAACTCTCGCAGAGTAAATTTTCGTTCCGTTCGGGTGACGGCTCTGTCCAAAGAATACACCCGGTGAACGGTGCAACTGTGATACAACAACACGTTCGGCCCCATTCACAACGAAAGTCCCTTTGGGCGTCATGTATGGAATATTTCCAAGGAATACATCCTGAACGATGGTTTGGAAATCAATATGGTCTTCGTCATTACAAGACAAACGCAATTTTGCCTTCAATGGCAAGCTGTACGTGAGACCTCTCGCCATACATTCTTCAATGGTATAGCGCGGGGGGTCTAAATAATAGTCGAGAAACTCCAACACGAAAATATTCCGAGCGTCAGAGATCGGGAAGTTCTCCATAAATACCTTAAAGAGACCTTCATTGATTCTGTTTTCGGGCGTAGTTTCGAGCTGAAAGAAGTCCTGAAAAGATTGGATTTGAATATCCAGCAGATTGGGGTATTCGTGAAAAGCACGGATCTTACCGAAGCTGTGTCTTTGCTTACGAAAACCTTTTTTTGCTTGAGCCATATATGATTTGTTGTACCGACCGTTTCTTACAATGCACAAAGAGGCATAAGGGCCTAGGGCCCTATGCCTCGATAAATATCATGTGTGTTTTGAGTTGATATTACTTCAACTCAACTTCTGCACCAGCTTCTTCAAGCTGTGCTTTGATTGCTTCTGCTTCGTCTTTAGCAACACCTTCCTTTACAGGACCTGGAGCACCGTCAACAATTGCTTTAGCTTCTTTTAGTCCAAGTCCAGTAATAGACTTAACTACTTTTACAACACCAAGCTTAGCACCACCTGCAGCTTTCAAAATTACATCGAATTCTGTTTTTTCTTCTGCTGCTGCGCCGCCACCGCCACCGCCGCCAGCCATCATAACTGGTGCTGCTGCAGCAGGCTCAATGCCATACTCTTCTTTTAAAATGTCTGCTAGTTCACTTACCTCTTTTACTGAGAGGTTTACTAACTGTTCTGCGAATTCTTTCAAATCGGCCATTATACTATTTGTTTAATTATTATTACTGTTGATTAATTGTTATGCTGCACCACGCTCTTCAAGCGCTTTAAGGATGCCAGCAAGTTTACCACCACCTGACTGCAATGCTGAAATAACATTTTTAGCAGGAGATTGTAACAGACCTACGATGTCTCCGATCAATTCTTCACGAGACTTCATGCTTGCCAAAGTTTTCACTTGGTCATCGCCAATGAAGATGCTCAAATCAATTGAAGCAGCTTTTAAAATAGGTCGATCGTGTTTTTTACGGAACTCCTCAATGACTTTTGCTGGGCGGTTAGCCGTATCACAAAACATCAAAGCAGTTGGGCCCGCTAACACTTCATTCAATCCGGCGAGATCTTTCTCGCTTTTGTCAATGGCTTTAGCAGCCAAGGTATTCTTCACTACGCGAAGTTCAATGTCATTCTCGAAGCATTGTCTACGTAATGCATTTACAGCTTCTACAGTTAATGTAGAAGTATCTGTAACGTACACGTGGTCTACTTCGTTAAATCTCGCGGTTAGTTGTTCTACGACGTTTATTTTCTCTTCTCTAGTCATAATTACAATCCACTTATTGATTTAACATCGAATGGCACTGAAGGACTCATAGTTGAAGCTATGTATGCGCTCTTCCAATAAATTCCCTTTGCAGATGCAGGCTTCATTCTGTTAATGGTTGAAATAACCTCAGAAATATTACCTACAAGTTGCTCAGGAGCAAAAGATACTCGACCTACAGAACAATGTATTATACCGAATTTGTCGACTCTAAACGAAATCTTACCCTTCTTCACCTCAGATACTGCTCCAGCCACGTCCATGGTAATAGTACCAGTTTTCGGGTTAGGCATGAGGTTACGAGGACCAAGAATTCTACCAAGCGCTCCGACTTTAGCCATGACATTTGGTGTAGCAATCACTACGTCCATGTCAATCCATCCAGAATTAATTTTCTGAACATATTCGTCGAGGCCGACATAGTCGGCGCCAGCAGCTTGAGCTTCTGCTTCCTTATCAGGCGAACACAAAACCAATACCTTCTTAGACTTTCCTGTTCCGTGCGGTAGGGAGACTGTTCCACGCAATGCCTGGTCGGCTTTACGAGGGTCAACACCCAGACGGATGTGCATATCCACGGAAGCGTCGAATTTAGCTGTATTTACTTCTTTAACGAGAGCTGCTGCTTCGTCAACGGAGTATAGCTTATCGGGCTCTACCTTAGGATTTACCTCTTTTCTCTTCTTGGTAAGTTTCACCGTTCACTAATTTAAAATATGATTAATCACTGATGCTTAATTGGCGATCTGTTGGATGGAAGCCCCAACAGAAAAAAAGATAATTCGTCTCACAGTTGAATTACCTTCTCTTACTTCTTATGCTTCAGCTTCTGTTTCCCATGGAGGGGTACCGGACATGGTTAGTCCCATACTTCGGGCCGTTCCGGCCACCATTTTCATTGCTGATTCTACTTTAAAAGCATTCAAATCAACCATTTTACTTTCTGCGATTTCTCGCACATCGTCCCAGGATACTGAACCCACCTTAATTCGGTTAGATTCTGGAGAACCCTTTTTCAATTTTGCTTTTTCCATGAGCAGTATTGCCGCCGGAGGAGTTTTGATTACAAAGTCAAATGATTTGTCTTTATAAACAGTAATCTGGACCGGACATATCTGACCCATTTTATCCTGCGTACGTGCATTGAACTGCTTACAGAAGTCCATGATGTTCACTCCCTTTGCACCAAGTGCTGGTCCAACTGGAGGTGCAGGATTTGCCTGCCCACCTTTTACCTGTAGCTTAATAAAGCCACCTACTTCTTTAGCCATGCTATGTTACTTTTTCGACTTGCATGAAATTTAGCTCTACGGGTGTTCTTCTTCCGAAGATTTTCACAATCACCTTAAGCTTTTTCTTATCGTCATAAATTTCCTCAACAGTTCCGTTGAAATCGTTGAATGGGCCATCTACAATTTTCACTGTTTCATTAACAATGAACGGTTCATTCATTACGGCTTCTCCGGCCTCTTTCATTTCATCCATCTTTCCGAGCAAACGATTTGCATCGTCATCCTTCATGGCGATAGGATTATTCTTCCCTAAAAATCCAATCACCCCAGTATAACTGCGGATCACTTGGATCATATCACCATTGATCATCCCCTCTTCGGCTTCTACAAACATGTAGCCAGGAAAGAGGTTCTTTTCTTTGATCGTCTTCTTGCCTTTCTTAACCTGATAGACTTTCTCTGCAGGAAGAAGAATTTGCTTAATTAGATCTTGCCAACCGGATCGTTGAATTTCGGACTCAAGAATACCTTTCAGCTTCTTTTCTTGGCCGCTGATCACCCTTAAGGTGTACCACTTTGTAGCCATAGCTGCTCGGTATTAATTAAGTGAAAAAATCATAGAGGATACCCAATAATCCTTTAAAGATAGGATTTTCAGGCTGTGCTCCAAAAACGAAATCCATAAGGAAGACACACAACGCAATCAACAACGAAGCAACAGACACAATAAATGCACTGTGTTGCAATTCTTCCCATGTAGGCCAGGTTACTTTGTAAAGCATTTCCTGCCACACTTCATTCAAATACGTCTTAATGTTTTCCATTACAGTTTCTCTCTTATTTACTTCGAAAAAGCACGGGCGGAAGGGCTCGAACCTACGACCGCTGGTTTTGGAGACCAGTGCTCTACCAACTGAGCTACACCCGTATCGCTTATTTCAGCGAAGTCTCTTATGATAATATTTCAGTAACCTGACCTGCACCTACAGTACGACCACCTTCACGGATCGCAAAACGAAGACCTTTCTCCATTGCAATTGGGTAAATCAATTCTACTGTAATTGTTAGGTTATCACCAGGCATTACCATTTCTACACCATCTCCCAACTGAACTTCTCCAGTTACGTCAGTGGTACGGAAATAGAACTGAGGACGGTACTTGTTGAAGAATGGAGTGTGACGTCCACCTTCTTCTTTTTTCAATACGTAAACCTCAGCTTTGAATTTCGTGTGAGGCTTGATAGAACCTGGCTTGCAGATTACCATTCCACGCTTGATTGCTGTTTTCTCAATTCCACGCAATAGAATTCCGCAGTTATCACCTGCTTCTCCACGCTCAAGAATTTTACGGAACATCTCAACTCCTGTACAAGTAGATTTCAACGAATCTTCTTGAAGACCAACGATCTCTACTGGCTCACCAACCAAGATTACACCTCTTTCGATACGACCCGTAGCAACTGTACCACGACCAGTAATAGAGAATACATCCTCAACTGGTAACAAGAAATCTTTATCAATTGGACGAGGAGGTACTGGAATAAAATCATCCACAGCAGCCATCAAAGCACGAACTTGGTCCATCGCTGCAGCTTCTCCTTCTAATGCTTTCAATGCAGATCCAGCAATAACTGGAATGTTATCCCCATCAAAATCATAAAAGCTCAATAGGTCACGAATTTCCATTTCTACCAACTCGATCAACTCAGGGTCATCCACCAAGTCAACTTTGTTCATGAAAACTACAACCTGAGGTACACCAACCTGACGTGCAAGCAAAATGTGCTCACGAGTTTGAGGCATAGGACCATCAGTTGCCGCAACAACTAAAATAGCACCATCCATTTGGGCAGCACCTGTTACCATGTTTTTTACGTAATCCGCGTGACCTGGACAGTCAACGTGTGCGTAGTGACGATTTGGTGTCTCGTATTCTACGTGGGCAGTATTAATTGTAATACCTCTTTCTTTTTCCTCTGGAGCTCCATCGATATCATCGTAGTTCTTCTGCTCTGCAAGACCATCGCCAGCTAGTACAGATGTAATAGCAGCAGTCAAAGTTGTCTTACCGTGGTCAACGTGACCAATCGTACCAATGTTTACGTGAGGTTTATTCCTCTGAAAAGTTTCTTTAGCCATGGCTAATTTTCCGTTTAATTAGTTAATTGAATTATTATTGTTATTCTTCTTCGATTGTTGTTGTGTTCACTCCATCAAAAAAAGAGCCAATGACGGGATTTGAACCCGTGGCCTCTTCCTTACCAAGGAAGTGCTCTACCACTGAGCTACATCGGCTTGGAAAAAGAGCGGAAGACGAGACTCGAACTCGCGACCCTCAGCTTGGAAGGCTGATGCTCTACCAACTGAGCTACTTCCGCTTGAAATTTTAGATAAGGCTTTCTTTGGTGTGGACTGTGAAGTGGGGGTGACAGGATTCGAACCTGTTCAGCTGAAAGCACCAGATTTACAGTCTGGCCCGGCTCTCCCACTCCGGCGCACCCCCATACACATTAGCCTTTTAAAAAGAAAGAGCCGATGGACGGACTCGAACCGCCGGCCGGCTGATTACAAATCAGCTGCTCTACCAGCTGAGCTACATCGGCTTCTTTTTTCTTAATTTTTAGCCCTGTAAATATGAGGGCTTATCAGTGATTGAATGAACTAACCTTGCCCCAATTGGGTAAGGGAATGCAAAAATAGAATATAAATTGTTATAAGGGAGAGATTTAGGATAATTTTTTTTCTATCCGCGCAACTTTTCTTTGTACTTCTTCAGTTGGCGGGTCAAATTACTCACCGAAGAATCCACTCCCTCTTCGAAAGATTTGCAAGTGTCTTCGGCAAATAACTTCGATCCAGGTACGTGGCATTTTAACGAAACTTGTTTATCCTTAACTTTAGTTGATTGATTCTCAATCTTTAAGTAAACTTCAACCTCCACTATTCGATCAAAGTAGTTCTCTAACTTCGCTACTTTCTTTTCAATGAAATCTATCAATTTCTGGTCGGCTGTAAAATGTGCGCTCTGAATTCTAATGTTCATATCCTTATTCCGATTTAGGGTGTGTTTTTAAATAAATTTCTTTCAACTTCTCAATACTTGTCTGTGTATACACTTGAGTAGAGGCTAAAGAAGCATGACCAAGCAAATGTTTGATCGCATTAATATCCGCTCCTTCATCCAATAAACCCGTTGCAAATGAATGTCTCAGTACGTGTGGATTTCTGTCACTACTCGTAGTTATGGTCGACAAATAAGCTTTTACTTTCCTTTGAACCAGCCTTGGATATACTGGTTTTCCTTTTTTTGTAATAAATAATGAGACCGCTTCCTTTACTATATCTTGTCTCAATTCAAGATAGTTAGTCATTTTCGCCGCAAGATCACTGCTGTAATGCACCAACCTTTCTTTATTGCCCTTACCTCGAATTGAAATAACGCGTTCTGCCTTTTGTATATCCAACAGTTCAATCCCAATCAATTCAGAAAGACGAATCCCGGTCTCATAAAACAAAGCGATCATCAAGTAATCTCGTATACCTTCAAAATCATCTGCAAAGGCATCACTCTTTAATAAAGTCTCTATTTGCTCATTGCGAATCGTTCTTGGAAGCTTTTTACCCACTTTAGGCGATACAATGGCTCTTGCTGGGTTATCTTTTATCTTGCCATTTATACGTAAAAATTTATAGAAGGATTTCAGCGCAGACAACTTTCTATTCATGGATTTAGGACCACACTGTTTAGTATCGTCCATCAAGTACACCATCCAAGAACGAATTTGTTGGTGTTTAGCATGTGCAAGCTCTGTATGATGGAACTTTTTAAGGAAAATCTCGAATTGTCCTAAATCACAGGCATAAGCTTCTACGGTATGACGAGAATACCTCTTTTCATTCTTCAAGAAATCTAGAAACGCATCTACTTTCATTCACCGTTCATCCTCTAAAGACCTTTTAGTAATTATCATTTGCCTTTTATCCCTCCAAATTTTCCTGCTTTTCTTTCAAGATAGTTTAGAAGCGGGGAATCTTCAAGCAATATCCATCTTTCTTGAATATAGATTATCCACATTGCCCTTTCGCTTTCGGACATAAAAAAAGGGTGCACGCAATAGCGGCACCACTTTATATATTTCTTCCAGCGGATTTCCAAAGAAATCATTCAAAGAATAGTAAGGCTTGGAAAACTGGTCTAATGACTAGTTCCCGAACATTTTTAGTTTGTATTCGGCTTTCAACATTTCTGCTCTACGGCGAACAGAAGGCTTGATGAAATACTTTCTCTGGCGAAGACCTCGAAGTGTTCCTGAACGTTCGAATTTCTTCTTGTATTTCTTAAGTGCCTTGTCGATTGAATCCGACTCTCTTGCGTCAATGATAAGCATGAAGCTTGTTTTATAAGTTCTAAATTTAAGCCCCCAAAAGTACCACTTTAGCTTATAAGGAGCAATTATGAACGTAATATTTCTCGAGAAATAACCAACTTTTGAATTTCAGAGGTTCCCTCGCCGATCGTACAAAGCTTTGAATCGCGGTAAAATTTCTCTACTGGAAACTCTTTGGTGTATCCATATCCTCCAAAAATCTGAACGGCTTCTGTCGAATTAGTCACTGCTGCTTCCGAAGTATAGTACTTCGCCATCGCAGAGATCTTCGTTACATTTTTGCCCTTGTTCTTATAATCAGCTGCTTGCAAAGTAAGTAACTCACCCGCTTCAATACGTGTTGCCATGTCAGCTAGCTTGAAAGCAATGCCTTGAAAATGTGCAATGGGCTTCCCGAACTGCTCTCGTTCTTTCGCATACTGTACGGAAGCATCAAAAGCCCCTTTGGCGATCCCTAAGCCCAAGGCTGCTATGGAAATACGGCCTCCATCCAAAATTTTCATCGCTTGAATAAAGCCTTCCCCAACCTCACCTAATACATTCGCTTCTGGAATTCGACAATCTTCAAAAATCACCTCTGCGGTCTCCGAAGCTCGCATACCCAGCTTGTTTTCTTTCTTCCCTGCCTTTAAGCCCGGTGTTCCACGTTCTACTACAAAAGCAGTCATCCCACGAGAGTCTAGCAATTCTCCCGTTCTAGCAATTACGACCAAAAAGTCACTGCTCTTTCCGTGGGTGATCCAACACTTAGTTCCATTTATTACCCAATCAGAACCATCTTTCTGCGCTACACATTGCATGCGCATTGCATCGGATCCTGTGTTCGGCTCCGTCAAAGCCCAAGCACCAATAGCTTCTCCTGAAGCCAATTTGGGGAGATACCTTTTCTTTTGCTCCTCGTTCGCGAAGTATAAAATGTGTCCCGTACAAAGTGAGTTGTGTGCTGCAACTGACAAACCAATAGATCCGCAAACACGCGCAATCTCTGAGATAGTGGTTACATACTCAAAGTAGCCCAAACCTGAACCCCCATATTCTTCTGGCACCAAAACACCCATCAAACCCAATGCTCCCAACTTTCGAAAAAGATCCACTGGAAATTCCTGACTTTCATCCCAATCCATGATGTTTGGACGAATCTCCTTTTCTGCAAAATCTCTGATCGTTTGGCGAATCATCTTTTGATTCTCCGTTTCCATGAAGCTCATGGCTAAAGGGCTCGTCTCAGTGTTTGTACTCATATCTATAGGTTTCTTTGGCTTTTTATGGACTGCAAATTTACGCTTTTCGCATCACAAACGGAGACTATCAAGAACTTTTGCCCCTGCAAGCACTTGCTATTAGTCGATTCAAGAGCAAGCAGTATTTACCTTTTCAAATTCAGGCATTTTAAAAGCGAGAATCTCAATTTCTGTGCATGTTTAAGCTTCTTCAAGAATTTCTAGCCTTCAATAAGAATGACATTAGGGGTAGTCTCGTTTTGATGTTCTTAATCATTCTAATAAATCTTGCTCCAAACTTTTATCGCCACTACTTTCCAAAAAAACCTTCATGCTCCAAAGACTTAATGGAAGCCAGACTCAAATACGATGAACTGATTTGCCAACAGGAAGCATGGAACAATAAAACAGATGACTTCCCAAATAAATACGACCTGCCAAATACTGTATCTAATGCAAAAAATAAAGAGTTCGATCTAGAGTCCCTCTCATTTATTGATCCTAATAAAATTCAAAAACGAGAACTACAACAGCTGGGAATTTCTCATCGAACAATTAGTCGCTGGAATAAATACTTGTCTGCAGGAGGAAAATTCTACAAAAAGGAAGACATTAAAAAGATATACGGAATTACCGACGAAGAATTGTCACAATTACAAAAGCCTTTGGGAGCGTGGGAACTTGCCAATAAAAATGAACGGCTTAATAAAGCATGGAAAACAGACAATAAAAGCCAAAGCAATTCTTCTTTGTCTTCAAAGAAAGACAGCGTTTTTTATTTCAATCCGAACTTAATACCCGACAGCCTTATTGACCGCTTAGCGATTTCTTCAAAAGCACGCAAGTCTTGGAAGTCTTACCGAAAAGCAGGAGGGAAGTTTCAGGACCAAGAGGACTTAAGCAAGCTTTTTGGAATGGACAGTCTTGCCTTGGAGCGCTTGAAAAACTATGTAGAACTTCCTACTGCTGCAAAGGCCATTGCTTCAGCGGATTCGAGCAAATTCCGTCAATTTGATGGAGAGGAAAAATTCAAAGATTACCAAAAGGCAAATCCAATCGACGTTAATTTGGCGAAGGTAAATGATTGGAAAAGCTTAAAAGGAATAGGTGCCTATTATGCAAATGCCATTGTGCGATACCGAACGGAGTTGGGAGGCTTTATTTCTCTGGATCAAATAGCTGAAGTTCCGGGCATGCGTCCAGAGACTATCACCTTAATTCGACCCTACATCTTTTTGGAATCATTTATTAACAAAAAAATAAATATAAATACAGCTACAAAGACGATACTAGAAAAGCACCCTTACATTAATAGTAAGCAGGCAAATGTTATTTACAAGTACCGACGAAAACATGGCGAATTCACAGATTTAAAAGACCTACTGAAAATCTATTTATTGGATAAAGAATGGCTTGATAAAATTTCGCCGTATCTTAGTCTTTCAACCGAATCAAGTCATGCTCTCCCAACAGATAAAAGAGCGCCTACTATTTTCCAAGGATCCCGAACAGGACCTTGACCCTGCGATAGACCATTTACTGCGAGAACCAGCATTGGTTCGCGCTATCGTAGAAGATTATTACCAGCGCTATCGAAATTTGGAATTTAATAAGCTATGTGTCCCCGTTGGAATTGGTTTAGCTATAGGCGGAATTCTTGCCTACCGACTAAATGTGCCGCTGGTTACTGTATACAGCAATATGCTGGCAAAAGAAGGGGAGGCCTCTTTCTTTTGTGATGAAGGCGCTTTAGAGAAAGGCGACAAAGCGCTTTTGCACGATGACCTGCTCGGTGATCATATTTTGCCCTTGGCACAGTGGATAAATGATCTAGAAATTGATTTAGTAGCAGGGCTTTTTGTAGCTGGTGGTTCTTCCTGTGACGAGGACTTACTGAAAGTCTGCGGTTCTATTTATGTCCAAGCTTCGCTTGCATAAAAAAGAGCCGTCTGTCCTAAATCTTTACTAGAAAGCTTTATTTATTTGCCGAAATGGGTAAAATGCGTAGAGAAAAGCGCGCAAAGTTGTATTAATACCACGAATTCACGCTTGGAATATTATTTTTAAAACTTAATCAATCAGAATCGATTTTCCTATGAAGCAATATCTGCGTTTTCTGAGCTTTTTACTTGCGCTCGCTCCCTTTACTTTGAGTGCCCAAGAAGAGGCCAAATCAATGGATGCCGTTATCAACGAATTCTTTGCTTGGGCTACCGGTCCTATTGTGAAATTCGTTTTTTATCAAATTCCATTTACCGAAGACATCAAAATATTCTGGGTATTATTCCCGCTCGTTTTAGGAGCACTCTTTTTTACTGTTTACTTCGGCTTCGTCAACATTCGCCATTTCTGGACGGCCATTAATGTGGTTCGCGGAAAGTATGATGATTTGGAAAAGGGAGGAAGCACAGGACTCTATTCGGAAGGTGTATCAGATGTGGATGGAGATAATCCCGACACGATTCGAATCGAAAATCACGAAGGAGAAGTTTCACACTTTCAAGCGCTCACCGCTGCATTGTCAGGTACAGTAGGACTGGGAAACATTGCAGGAGTTGCAGTGGCGCTTTCCTTGGGTGGACCGGGAGCCACTTTTTGGATGATTATCTGTGGTTTGTTGGGTATGTCTTCCAAGTTTGTGGAGTGTACTTTAGGAGTAAGCTATCGTGACATTACCGAAGATGGAACCGTTTACGGTGGTCCGATGTATTACTTGAGCAAGGGGCTCAAAGAAAAAGGGCTAGGTTTCCTCGGAAAAGGCTTAGCAGTTCTCTTTGCCATTTGCTGTATTGGAGGCTCCTTTGGAGGAGGAAACATGTTCCAAGCCAATCAAGCATTTGCGCTGTTTGCAGACGTTACAGGAGTTGGCGGCGGATACGGCTGGTTGTTCGGATTAGTCATGGCCGTTTTAGTGGGAATTGTGATCATTGGAGGTATCAAAAGTATTGCGAAAGTAACCGACAAGATTGTTCCATTCATGGTAGGTATTTATGTCCTTGGCGCCTTGATCGTTTTGATCATCAATGTGAGCTTGATTCCACAAGCAGTAATGACCATTATCAATGGTGCTTTTGCGCCTACAGCAATTGCTGGGGGTGTAATTGGGGTAATCATTCAAGGTTTCAGACGTGCAGCATTCTCTAACGAGGCAGGAATTGGTTCCGCTTCTATTGCACACTCAGCTGTTAAAACCAATTATGCTGCAAGTGAAGGGCTGGTTGCTTTGTTAGAGCCATTTATTGATACGGTGGTAGTTTGTACTATGACCGCATTGGTTATTGTAATTACGAACTTTGATGGTGGTGTAATGGTATATGGAACTGCTGTTGGTGATGGAGTAAAAGCCACTTCAACCGCTTTCTCTTCTTGTATTCCGTACTTCGATTGGATCTTAATGGTGGCTGTTATCTTGTTTGCTTTCAGCACCATGATTTCATGGTCGTACTACGGATACCAAGCATGGTCTTACTTATTCGGTCGTAGCAAAGCAATGGAATACTTGTACAAAGGCATCTTCTGTCTATTTGTGATTGTAGGAGCAGCAGCAAGTTTAGGAGCAGTCATTGATTTCTCCGATGCGATGATCTTTGCCATGATGGTTCCGAACATGGTTGGTCTTTTTGTTCTAGCACCAAAAGTAAAGCGGGAACTAAGTCGATACTTGGAGGCTATCAAAGGAATAAATTAACAAGCAGCTTAAGAATAAATAAAAGTGAAACCGGGCTCTTGAAAGGGCTCGGTTTTTTATTTCTTAATAAATAAAAGTTGAAGGAAGTCTATGAAAGAAATACACTTTCGTACCGCAGAACCAAATGATCTTCCCATTCTGCTCAGCTTCGAGCAAGGAATCATAACAGCCGAACGCCCTTTTGATCCAACGCTCGATAAAGATCCTCTACACTATTACGATCTAGGAAAATACATTGAAGCCGAAGATGTAGAGATCATTCTTGCTACCCACAAGAATGAGATCGTGGGTTCTTGTTATGTTAAGAAAGCAAAAGCGAAAGCATATGTCGATCACGAATTTTATGCCTACCTAGGATTCGTCTTCGTTCAACCAGATTTTCGTGGACAAGGCATCAGTGGAAACTTGGTAAACAAGGCTAAGGAATGGGCTTTAGCAAACGACTTAAATGAACTCCGATTAGAGGTATACGAAGAGAACACGGCAGCCATTCGCTCTTACCAAAAGGCTGGACTAAAAAAGCACATGGTCGAAATGCGCATTGGCTTATGAGCAAACATATGGATTGAAAATCAAATACTTAGGGCTGGTTTATTTGCTCAATAAATGACACTTACGGGTATTCACGTACGAAATTCGTATCATTTATCAGTCATGCCTGTCTCAAAAACACAGTGAGTGTGCTTTTACCCTCTCTCCTGTAAGCCCAAAACATGAAACACAAAATACTACTTGCCTTTTTCTTCCTTGTAGGACTGAATTTTTACTTTTACGTTCCAACTAGTCACTCTTTCAGTACAACCCCGCCCACAAATCGCACAGGAGCTCCTGGACAAAATAACTGTAGCAGTTGCCACGGAACGGGATCTACATTGACCGTCGACTTTGACTTTGACAACGGAAACAGCAATAGTTACATCCCGGGAAACACTTATGACATTAATCTAAGCCTTTCAGCCATTGGGAAACAGCGTTTCGGTTTTTCAATGCTAAGCTGGGATGATGCTAATAACTGGGTCGGTAGTTGGGCTTCTGGTGCCAACAATCAAGTATATAACAATGGCAAATACATTGGTCATGAAAATGCTCCTAATGGTCAAGCGGATTCCTTTAACTATGACTTTCAATGGACTGCTCCAGCATCTGGTACAGGAACTGTTAATTTTTATGCGGGTTGCGTCGCCGCCAATGGCAACGGTAATACCAATGGAGATGAAGCCAACACCTTTGCTTTTAGCATACCCGAAGCGGCTCCCACACTCCAAACCGTTGAACTGGATTTGCATTTACTTCTAGAAGGTCCGTATCAATCTGGCGGGGTGATGAGTACAGCTGGAAATGGGGAGATACCCAATAGTCATCCTTTCTCCATGACTCCTTATAGCGAAAACCCGAGTAGTGTTAGCAATATTCCTGCAAACGCTGTGGATTGGGTTTTAATCGAATTGAGAAGCGGGCAAGCGAATAGCACTGCTCCCCGTGGGACTTTAACAGAACTAACCGCCCTTGGCTTTCTACTTTCTGATGGTTCAGTGATTGGAACTGATGGGCAAGCCCCCAGTTTTGCCGTGCTACCCAGCAGCAGCTATTACATTGCTGTTCGTCAACGCAACCACTTGGACGTGATGTCAGCAAGCAAGCTGGCCTTTGACAACGATCCCGTGAGTTACGATTTCCGCATGAGTGAATCTATGGCCTTCGGTAATCAACAGTTAAAAGTTATGAATGACGGCTTCTTTGCCTTACATGCAGGTGACTACAATCAAGATCAAACGATTCAAACCACCGATTACGACGAATGGCAGTTTGATCCAGCCATTATTAATAGCTACGCAGCAACGGATGGCAACCTAGATGGGGTAGTGTCAGTGGTCGATTTTGACCGTTGGTTCTTAAATAAAGCGAAGATCGGTAGCCACGAATTGAATTATTAAAACAAGTTAATTTACTTGCATCTTCTGTCAACAAGCTTTTAATTGTCTGCTAGCAGTCAAGCATTAGGCAAAAAATAGGGCATTTTGACCATAAACTAAGCCACAGAACGGAACTTTGGGCTAAGAAGGCATTAGGAATAGTTACAATTTAAGGCCTAGAATAATGGCCTTGGCCTATTTTGGCGTAACTTTGCCCTCCGACGAGTAAGCTGAAAAGCAAAAAACGGGAATGAATCGAGAACTTATACAAGTGGTTGAAGACTTATTTCAATCATTGAGAGGAGCCATGAGCTCCATTACAAAAACTGAGTTCTCGCAGCCTATGGAGCTGTATTCAGGTTCAACGCTGGGACAACATACCCGGCATTTCGTAGAGTTTTTCCAGTGTTTGTTACAACAAAGTCCCGCTGGCGTGGTTAATTACGATAAGAGGGAGCGTAATAAATGCATTGAGGAAGATCCTAAAGTAGCTTTCGAAGCTATGGAAGAAATCGTTAATGCTTTAGGTTCTCGGGGCGATGATTTAGCTTTAAAGCTAGAATCGAACTACGGTTCAGGTTTACTGCAAATTTCGACAACATTCGAACGGGAGCTCGTGTTCAACATCGAGCATACTGTTCATCATATGGCGTTGCTAAAAATTGGGCTCAAACATTTGCATCCGGACGTGCAAATTGCAGAAGGGTTTGGGGTAGCTTGCTCCACCCAGCGTCACAAAGAAGAAATATGTGTACGGTAAGTTATTTACCATTAGAAGATGGAAGATTCATTATTACCTCGAACAGAGATGAAGCGGTAGCCAGAGCAGCCTCTCCACCTCAAGAGATCGAGCGAACAAATGGACAGGTTTTGTTGTATCCAGTCGACAGTCAGTCGGGGGGAACATGGATAGGAGCTTCAAACGATGGTCGAATCACTTGCGTACTCAACGGAGCTACCGAAAAGCACGAGCGTCAACTTCCCTATGATCGAAGTCGTGGGTCTTTAACTATGTCTTTCTTACGAGGAAACGATGAAATGTTACTTGGAAACGAGTCCTTGGGGAACATGGAGCCCTTTACACTAATCATGTTTCGTGCTGGAGAGCTTTTCGAACTTCGCTGGAATGGTAAACGAAAGTTTCTCAAGAAGTTGGATAGAACCAAGCCTTACTTGTGGTCGTCAGTAACACTTTACAATAAGTCGGTTCGTCGTAAGCGAGAAAAGCTATTCCGCATTTGGCAAGAAGAAAACACTTTCAGCCAGCGCAGCATTTTGCATTTCCATCATTTCGAAGGTTTTGGCGACCCTGAAAACGATTTAGTAATGTCTCGTGATGGAGGCAACTTACGTACCTTAAGTATCACTTCTATTTTGTGCGAAGAGGACAAAATGAAAATGACTTATTTGGATCTTATGCAGAACAAGTCGTACATGGAAACGCTGACGCTGAAAGAACAAAATGCCCCTTTGGAATCGCATTAAAAACAGCAATTTCCTTATTCGTCTTCTTAGTTGGGAATATTGGCCCTTTAGTGTGGTCTACGCTCCCGTGTTTGCCTATTGGGTTTATCTATCCATAAAGGCTCGGCATTTCCTATTCTTTAGCGCGACAAACCCAGGCATTGATACGGGTGGTTTTTTAGGGGAGTCCAAAATGGATATTTATTCCTTGATTCCCGAAGAGTGGTATCCCAAAACCGTTTTAGCCAATCCTGCTGACTCAATAAGCAGTTTGAGCGATCGCTTAATAAATACAGGTATTGGCTATCCGCTCATTGCCAAGCCCGACATTGGTGAAAGAGGTTTGGCCGTGGAAAAAATCGAAAACGAAGCGGCACTCATCAACTACCTACAGCGTTTCCCTAACAACACCATTTTACAAGAGTTTGTCGATTATGCCGATGAAATCTCTGTACTACATTATCGTTTTCCCGATGAAGAAAAGGGCAACATTTGTTCGATTACGCTGAAAGAATTCCTGAGTATAAGGGGAAATGGAAGTTCAACTTTAGAAGATTTGATCTTAGCAAAGCCACGAGCAAAATTGCAATACGACAAATTGAAAGTGCAATACCACGATGATTTCTACGAGGTGGTTCCTAAAGGAAAAAAATGGGTCTTGTCTGAAATTGGAAATCATTCGAAGGGAACCATGTTTTTAGATGGAAACCATCTAAACGACGAGCAATTGGTTGCAACTTTCGATCACATTGCTTCCAAAATCGATGGAGTTTTTTATGCGCGCTATGACATAAAAGCCGCATCTTTCGAAGACCTTCGACAAGGCAAAAATTTTTCGATTCTAGAAATAAATGGCGTTAAGTCGGAGCCCGCACACATCTATCAGCCGGGTTATTCGCTCTTACAGGCTTACCGAGACATCTTTTCGAACTGGGGCATCATCTACGAAATCAGCAAAATCAATCACCAAAAGGGTGTTCCGTATTTATCTTACAAATATGCTTATCGTCGCCTCAAAGAACTGCGGAACTACCACAAGTCTCTTGTCACTACTTAAACCAGCTCAGCCATTTATTATCAAATTAAGAAAGCAAATGTTTGACCTATAAAGCCTAACATATAACCCATTAACAGTTCGTTGGGTTGGTGCTCCTGCAATACCAATCGAGCCGTTCCGACTAATCCGGCAATGAAAATAACTAGCATCAAAACAGGAGCAATCGCTTTAATGCTGACAGTTATCGAAAATACAGCCAAGGAAATCAAAGCACCCATTCCTATGGCGTGTAAACTAATTTTTATTTGCGCAACATTGACCATGTAAGCGATAAATAAAGAGAAGAAACCCCCAAGCATGATATCACTGGTAATTTCTGGACACTCTAATTGCTTGGTCATCAAAAAATAGTTGAATAAAAGAAACAGCATCATGATCAAAATCGGGATGGCTCTTTCCTTGCGGTTGCTCAACTTGAAATCTTTGATGTAACCTTCTCTTCGAATCACTTCTAGTAAAATCAGGGGCACAATCACCGAATAAATCAAAGTCCACCCGAACAGGTAAACTCCCACTCTCGTTGGTGGCGCTGGAATGGCGTATGGGTTGCACCACATCAAGTAAACCATTCCGTACAAGGGAACAAAGATGGGATGAAATACATACGATACGATATTGGCAATTGCGCGCTCTATCTGCATAAGTCAAAGGTAAGTCGGCTGCTCCAAAATGCCTAGTCATTCTGGGCGGTCCAAAATTTGTAAAAAGCTGTCGCTAGCGCATCAGTAGAATAAGAGCACCCATAGCTGTCATCACCAAAATGAACTTTCGGTACTGTGCATCTTTAAATTTTTCGACGACTTTCAAGCCTACAATAAATCCGAGCGCAACAGCTGGAAAGAGGTATAAGTCGATCCATAAAGAAGAGACCTGAACTGTATCCCAGACGAAAATGTGAAAGGGGAGTTTGAAGAGATTAATAATAAAAAACAGCCAGGCTGCTGTCCCTATAAATTCGTTCTTTGGAAGCCGAGCTGCTAGAAAGAAAATATTGGAGAATGCTCCCGCTAAGTTTCCAAGCATCGTAGTAAATCCAGCAGCAAAGCCCATAGAACCGGCAAACCAGTTGGAATTAGGGATGTTTTTTTGATCGTAGTGCTCCCAAGCAAACATGATGATTACACTGATCAAAATAATCACCGCCATGCTTTTCTTGAAGATCAAGTCTGGAAGATCTTTACCGACAAAAACTCCTACTAGTACACCCGCGATCATCCAAGGCAAAAACTTTCGCAGATATTCCCAGCGTGTGTGGCGGTTGTAATATTTTACGGCCAAGACATCGGCAAAAATCAAGAGCGGCAAGACAATCCCTGTTGAAGATTTGGCTCCGTGTACCATCGCCATTAGAGTCACGATGAGAACGCCCATTCCCTTTAAGCCTGCTTTTCCCATGCCAAGGACAAAGGCAGCGAGTAATGACAAAAGAAGCGAATAAGTATCCATTCTATTCTGTCTGCTTTGACAATAAGTGCCTTAAAACCGTCTTCAAGGCTCGCTTCTTTGGATGCGTTGCGGATACAACTTCCAATTCATCTTCCTTACAATTTTCGGTTAATTTTAGCTCGACTTGCCCACAATACTCATTGTCTCGATAAATTCCCCATATCCATAAACATCGTGTTGGCTCTTCCTTTTGATAAATGGTAAAAATCTTTTTAAATAAAACTCGTTCGGCTTTTTTATCTTCGATTCCATCTGACATGAATTGCACCGTGAGCGGGTCCAGCAGTGTTTCTACAAAAGCATCTTTATCTTTGGTTTGGAGTGGTTTCAAGTGAAACGGGAGGCAGTCAATAATTGGTGGTAGCATTTTAGTCTATTATTATGTCCAAGTTTCGAACTAGCCCTTCGAGGCCAGCACTTGAAAACTGCGTCTTTTTCAATAAATTTTCGTTCGGATCAATATTGTAGTTGTGCGCCTTTCTGAAATCGGCATGACTTAAATCTGTGCGGTCAAAATTTGCTCCCTGAAAATCACAATCTACAATACGTACTTTAGAAAAAACGGCTTCCCGAAAATCCACTTCCTTCATTTGACAATCACTGAAAGTACAATTACTCAATTTCTTGGAAGCAAAAGAACTCCAATCCAAGACACAGTTTTGGCAATTTATTTGAAATAAAAAATCGCTGCAATCATCAAAACGCAGTCCTTGCAATTTACATTGTTTGAAGACGCAGTCTCGCAATGCCGTATCGACCAATCCAGCCGAACTCCAATCGCAGTCTACAAAGGAACATTCTAGGAAAATGGTTTGATCAAGGGCGATTTCATGGAAGGAGCAATTATTAAATGTACAATTTTCGTATTCCGCTATCTGCCAAGTCTTTTCTCGAAAATCTACTTTATCGTAAACGACGTCTAATATTATTTCTCTTTCCACTGGTTTATTTTACGACGACTGGCAGTGTGGTTTGTTTATTATTCGAAAATATTTGCAAATAATAAATTCCCGAAGATCGACCACACATACTGATCGAGTTTGCGTTTTTCTGCTCAGCAACAGTTCTCCCCATAGCGTCTTTTAGCACCAATAAATAATCGGTAATATTCTCAGGTATCTGAACAAAGAAAAAATCGTTGCTAGGGTTGGGGTAAACCGAAACATCTAGTGCCTGGTGTTCTTCTAGCGCGAGCATTTCGTCAATGGTAAATATCCATCCATAATGATTTCCATGTGGTGCTCGAATTACATCGCCATCTTGCGAATCGGTATATCCCGCAGCAACTAATTGACCGCTACTATTTTCGGTAATGGCGTGAATGGATTCGAACAAACTGCCTCCGAAGGCCCTTGACCATTTGATGAGTCCACCCGTTTCGATTTCCATTAACCAAGCATCAATGGAAGGATAAGAAAAACCAATATCCCCATCAAAGGACTGAGTGAGGCCGCCTAATATTAAATTACCCGAAGGATTTTGCAAAATCTCAAAGGGTGAGTCGAAACTAGAACCGCCGTATGCGTTCATTTTTATTAATTCAAACGCCTCATTGATGTGCATAATAAATGCATCGCCACTGGAATGATAACGCGGCATCCCTTCATCAGAAAAGGTTTCTCCACAAATAAAGATGTCACCATTTTCTAGGCGAATCAAGTCCGTTGGAGTGTCCTTTTTATTAGCTCCGAAAGTCGCTTGACTCATAATGTTTCCATCTGCGTCTAAATGTGCAATCCAAGTATCTGTTGCCGAAACATGATTCTCTATTTCAAAATCGTTAGCAGCTACTCCTCCACACAAATAGAAAGTACCATCTTCTAAAACCCATAAAGCTCTACCCGAATCATTTTCTGAACTGCCAAAACCTTTTTGCCAAAGCAATTCCCCTTGGGCATTTATTCTTGCCAAATAAATATCCGTTTCTCCTCGATTCAATATTCCTTCTTGTTCTTGGTTTTCGCTAATGACTCCAGTAATTAGAAAATCTCCGTTCGGCATTTGAACGAGGTCTGTCAGTAAATCATCAGCAGTTCCACCTAGGGTAAGATCGAACAATATATTTCCATCGGCATTTATTCCGAGCAACCAAATGTCCAATTCTCCAAAAGCAGCTGAAACTTGATCTCCAGCTGCTCGGGTGGTTCCACCCATAATTAGGTTGCCATCATTTGTTTCCAACAATACACGTCCCCAATCCTCTCCAGGCCCGCCAAAGTTATTTACCCACTGCAAATCCATTTCTTCGCTGAAAGAACAAAGCAAAAAATCTTTATCTCCGAAATTATCGGGAATATCTAAATTGGCGCTGGTTGAATAGCCCAAACCATAGAATCCATTTGCTCTTGGAATGAGATCAAAAATTTGATCGTCTCCCGTTCCTCCAAAAACGTTCTGCAGCGAAACGCCTTGCGCATTCAATGACAGAAAGCCCGAAAAAAGAATTAGTATTAAGCTGTAGTATTGCATTTTATTATTCAAAGAAAACCGATACATCATCTAATCGTTTGCGCTTTAAGACTGGAACTTTTGCATTATCCGCTGGATAACCAATAGGGATTAATAAAAACGGCTTCTCATTGGTTGGACGATCCAATATTTTTCCAAGAAAATTCATTGGACTCGGCGTATGTGTTAAAGCTACTAGACCAACTTCCTGCAATGCCGAGAGCAAAAAACCAGTAGCAATCCCAACCGATTCATTGACGTAATAATTTTTCGTTTTATTTCCATCTTCATCAAAGTCATGGATTTTTCGAAAAATAATGATTAGCCAAGGAGCTGTTTCCAAGAATGGCTTATTCCAATCGGTATCGAAGACTTTCAAATCTTCTAGCCAAGATTCAGACATTCGTCCGTGGTAATTTTCGTACTCTTCCTTTTCAGCCGCGGCTCGAATTTCACGCTGCAAGCCAGGGTTACCCACTGCTACAAAAGTCCAAGGTTGTTTATGTGCTCCACTGGGAGCTGTTGAAGCTGCTTTTATTACATATTCGACCACTTTCCTAGGCACTGCTCTGTCTGAAAAATCGCGAACTGTTCGACGTTTCTTCACTTTTCGATAGTGATCGCTCGCCTTTCGAATCATATCAGTATTCGATACATAAGGAAGGGAATAGGGTTCAAATTCATGCGCATCGCTCATGACTCCAAGTTACGCGAAATGACAAGAAACACCAATGCTTCTGGGCGACAAGCTGCGCTTCTCTTCGACTAATATAATTACTGCTAGCCTTGTTGCTGATTATCGGGATCACTCATTCCCTTGGCGATGAGAAATTGACCCGTTCCGTAAAATAGCATGATCAAAGCTCCCGCCATAGGCAGCGGAAATACAAATTTGTTCATCCCAATCAAGCTGTCTGAAATGAGGAATAAAAGTGCTCCGAATAAGACGGTAAAGAAACTGCTGCTGGCAACATTTCCCATTCGATTGATGGCTGCTAGTGTCATTCCTGAAATAACAGTAGTATAGAGTAAGACGGGAATCTTCAATTCAGCCAATTTTGGCCAACTCAAATACAGAAACATGCCTTGGAAGAGTGCAAATGGGAGGATAAAGGCCGGCTGTGCTTTGAGTGCGCCCCTTCTTTTATTATTTGATACCAGAAAAGCATAAATGTAAAACAAGTGCGCCAACAAAAATGCGAACAAACCTCCTGCAAAGTAAAGATCTCCACTTGCTTGAAACATCAATACAATGTCACCAATACAAGAAAAGGCCAAAGCGGCGGCTGTCCATTTTTGAGCTTTATCCCATTCGCCCTTATTCCACTGCCAAAATATCCACAGAAGGATGGGCATCAATAGCGGCTTGGTCACATAATCGATCATGGGTGATTCGAGGATACGACCTGCTATATTGAGTAATAGAACGATAAAATAAACGGGAGCCCAGCCTTTCATAGAGAGTTTGTCTACTCGAAGCTATGGCTATTCGCCCAATTACAGTAGCTATTGTTTGACTGTTTTACTCGACGGTAACCGACTTTGCTAGATTTCTTGGCTTATCCACATCGGCGCCACGTAAATTGGCAATGTGATAGGCGAGAAGCTGCAAAGGAATGACTGAAAGCATTGGAGAAAATGGTTCTTCTGTGCGTGGAATTTGGATCACGTAATCGGCCAATTCGCGAAGATCTTCGTCGTCTCTTGTGGTAATCACAATGAGTCTACCACCTCTCGCTTTAACCTCTTGCACATTGCTTACAATTTTTTCGTAGGCGCTTTCATTGGTCGCAACCACCACTACAGGCATTTGTCGGTCAATCAAGGCAATAGGTCCGTGCTTCATTTCAGCAGCGGGATAACCCTCCGCATGTATGTAAGATATCTCTTTCAGCTTGAGTGCTCCTTCAAGGGCTACGGGGAAGTTGTATCCACGTGCCATGTAAAGGAAGTTCGTAGCAAACTGAAAAATCTCTGCCAGCTCTTTGGTTTGTTCTTCGCACTCTAAGGCACGCTTTACTTTTTCTGGAATCAGCTCCAGTTCGCTGAGTAATAAACGGAAACGCGATTCCGGCAGCTTGCCATTTTTACGGCCCAAAGTAATCGCCATTAAGGACAAAACGGTTAATTGCGCAGTAAAAGCCTTGGTAGAAGCAACACCAATTTCTGGTCCAGCGTGCGTATAAGCACCGGCATGTGTTTCACGAGAAATCGAGGATCCAACAACATTACAAATACCAAAGATGGTGGCGCCTTTTTGCTTCGCTAGGCGAATGGCTGCTAAAGTATCGGCTGTTTCTCCCGACTGAGAAATAGCGATAATGATATCGTCTTCGTTTATAATCGGATTGCGGTATCGGAATTCAGAAGCGTATTCTACTTCCACTGGAACTCGAGCAATTTCTTCGAAGAGGTATTCACCTACAAGACCTGCATGCCAACTAGTACCACAAGCCACGATAATGATGCGTTTTGCGTTGACCAATGCTTGTTCAAAATCCCGAATTCCTCCTAGAGCAATAATCCCTTTACCGGCATCTAAACGACCTCTCAAGCTGTCTTGAATAGAAGTTGGCTGTTCGTGGATCTCTTTCAACATAAAATGATCATAGCCCGCCTTTTCGAGCTTTTCTAGTTGAATTTCTAGTTCCTCTATGTACGGAGCTTTTTCTTGGTTTTGGATATTTCGAATGACTAGGTCTTTGCCACGCTCTAGGACTACAATTTCTTCGTCGTTCAAGTACACCACATTTCTGGTGTGTTCTACTATCGGAGTTGCGTCAGAGGCTAGGAAAAATTCATCTATTCCAACTCCCACTACGAGCGGACTACTCATGCGCGCAGCTACCAATTTATCGGGCTCATCTTGTGAAGCCACTACAATAGCATAAGCTCCAACAACCGACTGCATAGCCAATCGCACGGCTTCTTCCAAAACTACCTTTTCAGATTTCTGGATGTCTTCGATAAGGTGAATAAATACCTCTGTATCAGTGTCGGACACAAATTGATGTCCTCTCTTTGAAAGTTCTTCTTTTAAAGAGCTGTAGTTTTCGATGATTCCGTTGTGGATGATACAAAGTCTTCCGTCCCCCGAAGTGTGTGGGTGTGCATTTACATCATTGGGTGGTCCGTGTGTTGCCCAGCGTGTGTGCCCCATTCCAATAGCGCCACTTACGTTTTTACCATTGGTAAAAAGCGCCAAATCGTCCACTCGTCCTTTGCACTTATGTACTCGAAGTTCCCCATTCAACAATGCCACTCCCGCACTGTCATAACCTCTGTACTCTAGACGGCGTAGCCCTTTCATTAAGATAGGGAAGGCCTCTTTTTTACCTACATAGGCAACAATTCCACACATGTTTTACTGGTTTTCCGTGTAATAAATACGAAGTTCCATTGGTCGATCTTCGTTAGTAGGACCATTGTAAATTCCTCTACGCGATGAAGGAGTAGTAGGTGTAGAGTTAGAATATCGAACACCATTCTCCTTAACGCGAATAAGGATATCTCGAGCAGCCCCCTCAGTGATTAATCGCTGTAGCGAAAAGGTCATCGGGATGTTGTATTTCAACCAACTTTTATTGGCTAAACTATCTGATTCTACTGAAGCTAAAACGTATTCTCTGTAATCAAAATTGCTGAAGTCGAGTTCATCAGAATAATCTTGAGGGTCTAATCGCATTTCTAAAACTACAGGATCAAGGAATATGGTATCCAACATAGTACTGTCGATTTCTCGTGAAAATTCGATGGAAGCGTTGTTGATGATCACATCTCCTAGTTCTAACAAATGAGGGATTTTTACTCGCATTTGTGCTCCACCCATTCCTTGTAAATAGACTTTGTCGGTTAGACTAGTTTCGGAGGAAATCAACTGATCTATTTCTGTACCGCTTTGGTCTAAAATGTACTGACTCGTCGAAATTCCCATTCCAAAACGTCGCTCAGTTGTTCGTAAAGTATCAGCATTATAACCTTCTATGTTCAAACTCATGTAACTCGTTGTAAATAGATCAGAGAAGTTTATCATTGCCGTATTCGACTCATCAGGAACTACAACAACACCAGCAAAGTAAGCTTGAAAAGCGTCCGCATTCAAGAAAATACTATCGGGTATTTTGCTCAATAGACGATCTCCAAAGAGGGTATCCAACTCAATTGTAATGACTTCAGTAGTATCCTTTTCGATCTCTAACATTACTGAAGCCTGACCCAACAACTCTCCTCGTTCACACTCTACATCAGGGTAACTAGACTCGCCAGGAGAGGGTACGTTGCTCAAAGCTTCGTATACATAAAAGGTTTGTTCTTGACTGGCATCGCCCCTTACGGCACTACCTGCGAAATAGGCTATTGAAATACTGATGCTATCCATACGTGGAAGGCTATCAAACTGTAGATCATTTTCATCAAATCCGAAAGTCATACAAGCCACCGCTTCAGAAGTTCCGAAGAGTGGGTCTTGCAAAACCCCCAACAAGTTGGAGGTTGGGTTAAAGTTGCTTTCAGCTCGGTTCAGTTGAAAAGGAGCTCTGTGTTCAAGCGTAATGTCTAGGCTTAAGGTGTCAACAAAGTTGGCGTTCACCAAATCTGATTGATCCAGTAACTCCGTACCGATTTCGGTTGGATCTTCACAAGCTGTGAACGTAATAGCCAGGGCTACTAGCGTTAAAATCCAAAAGTGCAATCCTTTCATGTACCGCTGTAAACTATTCTTCTTCCAATAATGACGAATAAAATTCTAGGTAAGCTGCTAAGTACTCCTCTTCTCCTTGGTAGCCTAATTTCGGCTTGTCCTCTAGAGCTTTATAAGTCTCACTCACAGCTTCACTGACCTCTTCTGAACCGAGAACCACTGCATCGCAATAGCTCATGGCTCCTAAATTTAATTGGTCATTTGTTGCTTCACCAAAGATGGTCAAGTCTTCCGCTTTCACCCTGTTAATTAAGGCTTTTTCGTTGAAATTTTGCGGCAAACTGCCTTCAAATTCATTCTTGTAAATCGACATAATCAATTTACTGTCGGCGAAAATGGGTTCATTCTTGTAAGCAGTACGCAAGAACATCGGCACCAAACTGGTCATCCAACCGTGGCAATGTACCAAATGAGGAGCCCAACCGAACTTCTTCACTGTTTCAATCACTCCACGACAGAAGAAGACCATACGATCTACATTATCTTCGAACAGCTTCCCTTCCTTGTCCCAATAGGTTTGCTGCCGTTTGAAAAAGTCTTCGTTATCAAGGAAATACACCTGCATACGTGCTCCTGGTAGGGAAGCCACTTTTATTACCAATGGGTAATCATCGTCCTCAATAATGATATTAATACCTGAAAGTCGTACCACTTCGTGTAGACGGTGTCTTCTTTCATTGATACTCCCAAAACGAGGCATCAGAATACGTATCTCATAGTTGTTAGACTGTAAGTTACCCGCCTGCTGACGGGCAATATCTGCCATCGCAGATTCCAATATGTAGGGGTTCAACTCCTGTGTAACGAGGAGAACTCTTTTCTTTTCGTCCATCTGTACTACTTAAAACCACAGTGGGAATCTTTTATTTTAGACAAATCCTAAAGTGAATCAAATTATTATGCCCAATTCACTATTTTTCTAGGCCCTTCTATCTTGAGCATTGTCTAATCTTCTGTGGTAAATTTGACTGCAAAAATAACACTTTTTGGCGGGAACCCCTGTATTTATCCATAGTTTGACTTTGGACTTGTTTGAGAACTCCTGCCTTAGCTTATATTATTCTTAACATTGTTCCCGCTTAAAAGCGTTCCCTATAAAAAAAACAACTGATGTATATTTTTCGAAAAACTGCAGATTTAGAGCGGTATTTAAAGCGTCAAAAGGAAAACGGACTAAAGTCGGCTTTTGTTCCCACCATGGGGGCTTTGCATGAGGGGCATTTCTCCTTACTCGCGATTGCTCAAGAAGAGTCAGATTTCAGCATCGTGAGTATTTTCGTTAATCCTACGCAGTTTGATGATAAAAAAGACCTAGAGAAGTACCCTAGAAAGGACGAAGAGGACATTCGAGCGCTTGTTACTCGGGGCTGCGATGTACTGTACCTTCCTAGCCCGGAAGAGGTATATCCACCAGATAGCCATATTAAGAGCGATTTCGACCTAGGCGGCTTGGATCGACCGATGGAAGGAGCTCATCGTCCAGGACACTTCAATGGTGTTGTTCAGGTGGTCAATCGGCTATTAGAGATTGTTCAGCCTTCTTCGATTATCATGGGACAGAAGGACTACCAACAAGCTGCCATCATTCGGCGACTTTTGGAAGTGACAGAAAGCGAGACGGAATTGGTCGTAGCACCGATTATCAGAGAGGAGGATGGATTGGCGATGAGTTCGCGAAATGTGCGCCTAAGCGAAAGCGAAAGAAAGGTCGCTCCAAAGATCCAAGAAACCCTTCAATGGGTAAAAGCCCAAAAGGGTAAAAAGCCTCTAGAGCTTGTATTAAAAGAGGCTGTAGCCAAAATAAACGAAGGAAACCAACTACGTGTAGATTACTTGGAAATGGCGAATGCTCAAAGCCTAGAAGTGGTAAAAAACTGGGAAGACTCGGAGGCGCTTGTCTTGTGTACTGCAGTACATCTGGGCCCCGTTCGCCTCATTGATAATGTTTTGATCTAGTATCTTTAAGTTTCAGTAAAAAGCGCAGTCCATCTTGGTAAACTTCAAATCGGTTTTACAGACCATTTTCTTTCTCTGTGTCGGCATCGTTCTCATTTGGCTATCGGTGAAAGACATCACGCCTGACCAATGGGAAAGTATGCGATTGGCGCTGCAAAAAGGCAAGTACTTTTGGTTAGCCTTTTCCATTTTTCTAGCACTTTTGAGCCACTGTAGTCGATCGGCACGATGGCAGATGTTGTTAGAACCACTCGGGAAGAAACCCTCCTTTGCCAATGCTTTCATCATCACCATGATCGGCTATTTGGGAAACTTGGCCATTAATCGCTTGGGAGAAGCCATGCGCGTGGGACTGATGACTAAATACGAGGATATTCCAGCCGACAAGGTCCTCGGAACCATTATCGCCGATAGAGCTTTTGATGTACTCTGTTTACTGATTGTAATCTTCTTCTCTTTTGTGATCTACTACGATAAGTTGGCGACTTATGGTTGGGAAAAGCTTGATTTGATTTATGCCAAATTTGCGGGACTCAATGTGGCATTCCTGGCCATTATTGGTATCGTGGGATTGGCTCTACTGGTATTTATCTTAAGCAAAAGCAAAGGAATATTTGGCAAACTGGGCGGAATCGCACGTAGTATTGGACAAGGATTGACTTCAGTGAAGGATGTTAAAAATCCAGCGCTCTTTATTTTCCATACCGTTTTTATCTGGTTGATGTATTTCGGAATGATTACGGTTTGCTTGTATGTATTGCCTGAAACCGCCAATCTCTCGCCTTTAACCGGCTTTGCATTATTGACTTTTGGTTCGGTAGCCATGATTGTTACGCCTGGAGGTATTGGCTCGTATCCAATTGTTATTGCTGAGATCCTTTTGATCTTTGGAATTAGCTTTGAAATAGGAACGGCTCTTGGATGGATCATTTGGGCGAACCAAACTGCTCTCGTGATACTTGCTGGACTGATTTGCTGGTTTTTATTACCAATTATAAATAAAAATGGATCCGAAAAACATCCGTCCGAAAAAGTATCTGTCGCTTAATCGGCTTTCGGCAGTCTTACAAACCTGGCGTTTAAAGGAAGACCGATTGGTATTCACCAATGGTTGTTTCGACCTGTTTCATGCTGGCCATGTGCATGTCTTGGAGGAGGCTGCCCGTTTGGGTGATCGACTCATTGTTGGGCTTAATTCCGATGCATCGGTGCGTCGACTTAAGGGGAAGTTTCGCCCCGTTAACACAGAAGATCATCGCGCTTATCTTTTAGCTGCACTTGCCTGTGTAGACCTCGTGGTTCTGTTTGAAGAAGACACTCCCGCGAGGCTCATTGAAACCGTTGAGCCCCAAGTATTGGTAAAAGGCGGAGATTACGATTTGGACCAAATAGTGGGCGCTGATTTTGTGAGCGGCCGTGGGGGAGAGGTGGTTACGATTCCACTACTAGAAGGTTTTTCCAGCACTGATTTAATGGCAAAATTTTCGCAATAAATAAGACTCGAATATTAAAACAATAAATGGCGACCCATATGAGTCGCCATTTATTATTTATTACTAAAAGAAAGCTAGCTTGTTTTTCCTAGAACGTAAGGGTTAAGCCTGCCAAAAAGTTTCTCCCAGCCTGCGGAAAATATCCCTCTCCTTCCTCAACAACAAAATCTTCGATATAACGATAGGCATAAGCATTGTTAATGTATTGTTCATCTAAAATATTTCTTGCAATAAAAGTCAAACTCACTGCTGGACCTTTTCTTAAGCGCAAATCATAATTCAGGCGAATGTCATTCACTAAATAAGCATCTAATTTTCTATCGTTAAAAGATTCATTACTAACAAATTCTGACAAATTAGCATTGCCATTTGAAGTGTTGTCAATGTATTGTTTGCCCACATACTTTGTCACCAAGGCCACAGAAAGTTCGTGATTATTAAATTTATTGTCTGCATTATCCAACAAAATAAAAGACAATTCGCTGCCAGCAATTATGTTGGGAGAAAATGCTAAGTCCGTATTTTCATAAACCAATGGAATCTGCTCCAATGCGTAATCTGGTGCATTAAATGCATCTACAATTTCAGTAAATTCATTTATTTTATTCTGGCTAAAGGTTGCATTAGCTTGCCATTTTATTCTAGAAGTCACTGGAACGCCCACTGTAAATTCCAATCCTGATCGATAGCTGTCTTCGATATTTATACGCGTATATTCTCCTACATCGTTTAACCCGCCATTCAGAGCCAGCTGGTTTTTATAAAGCATGTAATAAATATTTGCGCTGAGCGAAATCTTGCCAAAATTTCCCTGGTAACCCGTTTCGAAATCATATAGAGTTTCGTGCTTTGGACGGCTGTTGGGTGTTGATTCTGTATAGTCTGATCGATTGGGTTCTCTGTTGGCCACACCGAAATATCCGTACACACGCTGTAAAGGAGAAATTCGATAATTCAAACCAATTTTGGGATTGAAAAAGGAGAGATTATCCTCTTGAGTGATGTTTGAAAAATCATTGTCAAAACCTAAGAATTCGTAATTAATACTTCTGTATTGTAAATCGAGGTAAGCGTTCAATTTTGAGCTTAAAGCGTACTCCCATTTCGAGTAAATATTCCATTCCATTTTCTCCGCTTCATTGTCGTAGTAGCGTTGACCAATTTCCGCATCACCAGCATATTGCGACCAGATCACTTCTCCGTAATGTCCTCCCTCATAATTATTTGCTGCCGCTCCAATAGACCAATTCAGTTTATCCCATTGTTTATTTACACCTAAAACAATTCCATAAAAATCATTGTCTAACCAACGGCGACGAATCAAATTGGTGCTTTCAATTCCCAAAGAATCTAAGGCGGGCGTAGACAAACCGTAATCGCTCAAACTTTCTTCCACTTTATACTGTTCGAAATAACCTTTTCCCTTCGTGTAGTGCAAACTTGATTGGAAGTGTAGGTCTTCACCTAGGTTTCGGGTG
>CALFBW010000068.1 GCA_937951415.1 uncultured Chitinophagales bacterium
CTAGTAAACGGCAATCTGGTATATCGAGAAGGGCAGTTTGACGAATGTGTCAACGGACAAAGACTACGCTTCGAGCGGTAATGGTATGAGCTTACCCATGTCATAGATTTAAGGTGCCATAAAAGAGCCAATTGAATTAAAATTTCCCTAGAGGGAATGCCATTATTCCCCCTATATTTGTGGCTTGAAAATCGTTCTATGAAGCTAACTTATTACGGTCATTCTACCTTCTTGGTAGATACTGGAGAACATAAAATCTTGTTTGATCCCTTCCTATCGGGAAATGAGCAGGCGAAAGGCATTGATCCTACATCTATTCAATGCGATTTTATCATGCTTTCTCATGGTCACGATGATCATGTTTATGATGCAGCGACCATAGCAAAACATAACAATGCGCTAATCATTGCCAACTACGAAGTGGCCATGTGGTACATCAATCAAGGCCTTAAGGCACATCCTATGAATCATGGCGGCTCGTGGGACTTTGGTTTTGGAAAGGTTAAAATGACGAATGCCGTGCATTCGAGTGTTCTGCCAGACGGTAGCTATGGAGGAAATCCGGCAGGATTTATTGTTTATTTGAAAGACAAGTGTTTTTATTATGCTGGAGATACTGCCTTAACACTTGATATGCAGTTGATCCCACTTTGGGCACAACTCGATTTTAGTATTTTACCTATTGGCGATAATTTTACCATGGGTTACGAAGATGCCGCTCGATGTGCAGACATGGTGAAATGCAAGAAGGTCATTGGCGTACATTACGATACTTTTGATTTAATAAAATTGGATCGCATAAAAGCGGTCAGCCATTTTGAAGCAGCAGGTCTAGACTTGCATTTACCTGAGCTAGGGCAAACGATAGAACTTTAAGCCAATATGGGAAGAATAATTGCGATTGCGAATCAAAAAGGAGGAGTGGGAAAAACCACCACCTCTATCAATCTTGCTGCTAGCTTAGGAGTTTTAGATCAAAAAGTCTTAATCATTGATGCCGACCCACAAGCTAACACCACAAGCGGCCTAGGTTTGGATCCTGCAAAAGTAGAAACGAGTATTTACGAATGTTTAACGGGTGATTCAGCAATTGAAGACGCAATTGTATCGGCGAATTCACCCAACCTAAGCATCATTCCATCTCATTTAAACTTGGTGGGAGCAGAGATCGAATTGGTGAGTATGCCCAATCGGGAGTTCATCATGAAAGGGGAGTTGGAAAAAATAAAAGACCAGTTCGATTTTGTAATCATCGATTGCTCTCCTTCTCTTGGCATCATTACTTTGAATGCACTCACCGCGGCCGACAGTATTATTGTTCCTGTACAGTGCGAATATTTTGCTTTGGAAGGTTTGGGTAAATTGCTCAATACTGTGAGTATTATCCAAAAGCGTCTAAACAAGTCTTTGGCGATTGAAGGCATCTTGTTAACGATGTATGATGGCCGTTTGCGGCTATCAAAAGATGTGGAGGCAGAGGTGCGCCGTCTTTTCACAGATAAAGTTTTCAAAACGATTATCCATAGAAACATTCGCTTAAGTGAAGCGCCAAGTTTTGGGCGTTCGGTGATTATGCATGATCTTAAAAGTAAAGGCGCGGTGAACCACATCAATTTGGCACGAGAAGTTTTGCAGAAAAAGTTGGCGCGAAGCGAAGCCTAGTCGTTTTGCTTATCTTTAAGAAATAAAGAGGTCAAATTAGGGGCAGAAGGCTAAAAAACAACAGTAAAAGATTCAATCATTTGAGCAGCAAAAAGAAAACGGGTTTAGGAAGAGGCATTGGAGCACTCTTGGGTGGAATAGACATTGATCTAGATCCGCAAGCTGTAGAAATTCCTAAGGAGGAAAAAGTGGAAATACTGAAAAGTACCGCTGAAATTTCTATTGCTGCCATAGAACTGAATCCTTTTCAACCGCGCCGCGACTTTGATCCGGAGAAATTGGCTGAACTTTCAAAGTCTATTCAGAATCATGGAGTGGTGCAACCCATCACTGTACGATTAAAGGAAGGCACCAATGATAAGTTTGAACTGATCTCAGGTGAACGTAGACTTAGAGCTTCCAAGTTAGCTGGCAAGAAAGAGATACCTGCTTATGTGCGTTTAGCCAATGATCAGGAAATGTTGGAAATCGCCATCATTGAGAATATACAGCGCGAAAATCTGAATCCCATTGAAGTGGGAATGAGCTATCAAAGACTGCTTGATGAGGTAAATCTTACACACGAAGAGTTAGCGGAACGTCTGGGCAAAAAGAGATCTTCAGTAACAAACTATTTGCGCTTACTGCGTCTTCCACCCGAAATTCAAAGAGGCTTGCAGTATGGTAAGATTTCTATGGGACATGCGAGAGCAATCTTGAGCAGTGATGATATTGCTATCCAATTGTTGGTCTATGGGGAAACACTGGAAAAGCAACTGTCTGTAAGAGCCGTAGAAAGTCTGATGCGTCAGTATCAATCCAATAAAAAAGCCAATCAGAAAAAGGGAGCTGAAGCCAATACTGAAATTAGAAGATTGAAGGATGATCTTGCGAAGCGTTTCGACCGTCGAGTAGAATTCAAGCATAAGAGCAATGGCTCAGGTCAATTGGTTTTTCATTACAATTCTGAGAAAGATCTTAATCATCTTTTGGATTTACTGGACTAAAATTTTACGAAGCACTCAGCGTTGTAAAGCATAAAGCATCTTCGGATATTTTTATGAAGCAGATTTTCCTTTATGCCGTTTTAATTATTAGTTCTCTTGGGTGGTGGACCACTTGTTCATCTCAAGATCTTGTAGAGCGTTTACAGGGAGATAGCACAACGGTTGTAGTAGATACCACTCAAACAGAAGTGCTGTCCGAGATCCCACTCCTGGACTCACTTGATTTGGCAAATTCAGAGAGACGGAAGCCTTCAAGGGCCTTATGGAAGTCAGCCTTAGTGCCAGGTTGGGGACAAGCCTACAATAAGCACTACATAAAGTCGGGTCTTTTTGCGGGTGGTATTGGTACCGGAATTTTCTTGATTTCGCAAAACAGCCGTTCTTACAATAAATACAATGACGAATATATTCAGCGCTTACAAGATCCTTCCTATGTGGGGCTTTATCCGGACCTAAGTACATTTGAATTACGACAAAAGAGTCTCGATTATAAGGGGAGGAGAGGACTTTATACCAGCTTAACTTTAGCTGCATATGGATTGAATGTATTGGATGCATATGCAAGCGCTTTTATAATAAATAGCAATAGATCCCATGTTCCTGCAAAGGCAGCCTACTATTCAACAATTCTCCCAGGTCTAGGCCAGATTTACAATAAGCAATGGTGGAAAGTGCCTATCTTTTACATCGGACTTGGAGTCGCCAGTTACTTTGTTATCGTGAATTACGATCGCTTTGATTCTTTTCGAGATGCATACATCAATTTCGACGATCCAGGATATATACGGGATGCCATTGTTCCTGCTACCTTAGATAAGCTGGGCATTTTGCGGGTTGCTGAATTTTATCGAACTAATTTGGATTTGGCTGCCTTAATTACCGCTGGGGTTTATGTCTTAAATATAGTGGATGCAACCGTTTTTGCGCATTTACATACTTTTGAGGTAGACGGCGATTTATCTTGGAAAGTGGAGCCCTTTATGCAGCCCGTTTTATCTGAAAGACGAGATTGGGCAATGGCTGGAGGATGGCGTATTTCCTATCGTTTTTAGTATGCACTACTTCGACCAAAGTCGAATACATTTCATCTAAATTTTTACAAGTAATAAATAATGAAGCTAGCTCTAATTGGTTATGGAAAAATGGGGAAAGCCATTGATGAATTGGTGAAGAAACGATTTTCGAAATCCCATGAAATTGTCTTGCGAATAGACTCACAAGATGCTGGAAATTTTGAAGACCAGTTGAAAGGTGTAGATGTTGCCATTGAGTTTACCCGCCCAAATGCAGCTGTTAAAAATATTACTACCTGTCTTGAAATAGGAATCCCAATTGTGGTTGGAACTACTGGCTGGTACAATCAGAAAAAAGAAGTGTTTGCACTTGTAGAAAAATTTGGCGGAACACTATTCTACGCTTCAAATTTTTCATTAGGAGTGAATATTACCTTCGAACTGAATCGCAAGTTGGCAGAAATGATGGCAAAACAGAAGGCTTATCGAGTGGATATAGAGGAGATTCATCACACCGAAAAATTAGATGCACCCAGTGGAACAGCGATGTCATTTGCAGAAGATATTCTTTGGGCGAATCCGACTTTGGAAAATTGGGAAAATGATGAAACAGAGAAAGAGGATGTCCTGCCAATAATCTCAAAAAGAATCCCTAATGTTAAAGGGACACACGAAATTTCTTACCGTTCAAAAGTAGACACCATTACCCTCAAGCATGAGGCTCATAATCGAGATGGTTTTTCGGAAGGAGCCTTGATGGCAGCCAAATTTGTGCAAAATAAAAAGGGAATCTACACGATGAAAGATTTACTGGGAATTTGAATTGTAGCAAAATTTCACAAGCTGTCGAACACAGCAAACAGAATAGTTTTTCGAACTATTCCCAAGCTGCCTGAATATCAGACACAAAATATTCTTTGTCTTCGTTTTTTGAATAATAGCCTAAACGGACCTCATCGCTTTCTTTATCGTAATAAACAGTAATGTCAATCAAATCGCTCTTATCGAAATGATTTATTGCATCCAGTAAATCAGTCTTTCCTATAGTAAGGGAAGCATCTTGGTCAGGAGATCCAGCGTTTAAAAAAGTAAATACTATTTTTTCTGGAAAACTGGCCCTTTTATAATTATTCCCTTTCGAATCATAAGGCCATACTTCTTTATTTGCGCCATAAACAGTAAAAGCACTGGACAGTTTGGCGCCAGTACCTTTAGCTTGGATTTTATACTTGTGCATGGACGATAAAAGGGAAAGCTCTTCAATACATGCATTTATCTCCTTTTCGGAGACTAGCATTGGTTGCAGCAGTGTTTTTTCATCATCTTCCAATTCCTCTAAACTGGCTACCATTTCCTCTTTTTGTACCAAGACCGAATTACTTTTTTGCGCTTCGAAATCTGCAATCTTGTAGGTCCAGTCGTTGTACCTGGTAGATAGCCATAAGCTTACTTTCCCTTTGGGCGCTATTCCTACCATAAAATGGAAGGCATAGCGCTTTTTTCCGCGCCAATCTAAATACCCTCTTTTGAAATGCTTCTTTATTTTATTCCCTGCATTCAAGTTCCTATTTAAAGAGAATTCTCCTTTAAAGTATTTTCCTTCACGATGTGAATACCATTCTAAATTTAAGATCTTAGGTATCGGAGCTTCTTCCAGAAGTTCGTTTCTCGCTAATTCTCCATAATCCGCTCGAATTCCATTTTCATCATAGATATCCGAAAACCGCTCATTTAAATGTATGATTTCTTTAAAGTCGTAGTCATCTTTAAGCGAGCCTGTACCGTACAAGCCACTCCCCAGAGCAAGTACCATTGGAAATCCTTTCACATCCGAAACACTTGCTGACCAATTGAATTGATTCTTCCAATCAGTGTAAGCTTTTAGGTGAAGAACAAAACCAATGAAGGCAATGAAGATCAATACCTTATTGTAGATGTTTATTTGGCTCAAAAAGTCTAGCATGTTTGACTAGTTTATTTTGCCAAAAGCTCTACCATATTGCACTAGAAAGTACAAGGCAAAAAGTGCTATTGCTGTAACAATCGATAGCACTATTAAGGACCAACCAGCAATCGTTTTGATGGTGCCTACGCTCGAAAAGTAAATAAACACACAAAGCACCAATGCTACTAGCGGAAGGAAGAACAAGGAATAGGAGGCATCCCTGCTCCAGATGAAGAAGTACGAATAAAATATTCCTGTTACCAATACAGAAAGACCTATACTTAGATAGCTATTGAGAAGGTCTGCTGAAGTATGCATGAAAGTATAAATTTTGCATTCCTTAATCACTACTGCCAAAGAAGTTCTGGAAGAGTAGCAAAAATATTCCTACCGTAATGGAAACATCTGCCATATTGAATACGCCCGATTTCAGCAGACCTAAATCTATTTGTAAAAAATCGGTCACTGAACCGTACAAAATACGATCATATATATTGCCAATTCCTCCACCTACGATGGCAGTCAATGCCAAAATTGATAACCAACCCATGCGAGTCTTTATCAATAAAATGCCTAAGCAAACCAGTAAAGCTAAACTTGGTAAACCTTGAAGTAGAATGTTCTTCAAAAGGGGTGATAGATTTTCCCCGAGACTGAGCATTGCCCCAGAATTTTCCACCTTTGTCAGAATGAGTTTGTCGCCCATCAATTCCGTTATGGAATAAGAACTAACATTTTCTCGAACTACAGCTTTTGAATATTGGTCGCAACCAATATTGACAAAAACCAAAAGTAAAATGCTGATACTGCGAATTAGAATTTTCATTTATTATTAATAAATAAAGGAAATATTAAAAGCCAATATAAAAACCTCCGTTCTGACGAGCCATATCTTTCATGAACTTCACCTTTGGATCACTACTGGAAGAAGTTCTATAGTCTTTCCCAACGCCAATTGTGTTGATGGTTTTTTTACCGCCGTTCAGTTTTTTGATAAAAGAGAGTACATCTCTTGAAGGATCGCCTGGGCAATCTGTGCTGCCTTCTTCAGAAATTGTGGGCAAACCATCCGATAAAAAGGTGATATTTCCAGCATTTTTATAGGCTGGATGCGAAAACACAAAATCCATTACCGATCGAGTAGGCGTGCAATTACGAGCATATAATTTGTTCAATTGCCTATATACGGTATATTTCAAATCTTCTGTAACAGGCTTAAGATCACCATACAGGTATTTGAAATCTTTAGTAGGGCTTTCGGGAAAGATGACAATATCGATCTTGAATTTTTCATCCATGGTAGCAATCAACATTTTTATTCCTGCTTTTACGTCTGCTAGCTTTTGCGGCTCAGGATCAGCTTCCATGGAACCGGAAACATCCAAGACAAAGACGATGTTTTTATCCGAGAATTTTACTCCTGTTCGATCTTCTTCAGTACCAGAATTCTTTGAGGCCTCTGCTACTTGTGTTTTTAGCTCTTTGTTCTGCTGTTTAAGTTTTTCGATCTCTTTCTGCAATTGTTTCATCTCAGCTTCCTTGCGAATAACTTCTTGAGTTTTGGCTTGCACCTGGTCCTGAATTTTGTCTTGCGTTTTTTCGAGATTCGTCTTCTTTTCTAGCGCAGAAACCAAATCAGTGTCCAACTTAGAACGCGCAGCTTGAAGTGCCTCTACCTGCGATTTGAGTTTGGTGTTTTCTGCACTCAACTCTCCTAAGTTGTTGTCATTCGAAGAAATACGTTTCTCTAGTTCTTCGATGCGCTTTTTCGTGGAGGCAAGCTCCGTCTCTATCTCTTTTTTCCGTTCATCACATTTTCCTAGTTCCACTTGTAAGGCCTTGATTTCTGCATTCAAAGCATTAAGGCTCTTTGAAACGGCATTGACTTGCGCCTTCATTTCATCAATAACGCCCTGTGTTTCACTCAAAACTTCTTTCGGTACCGAGGCTTCCAATTTCACCATCATGTTCTCAATATCGGTGACATCTAGCTCCAATTGCTGGTACGTCTTGAGTTCTTCCAGTTGAGCGCGAATTTTGCTATCCATCTTTGGAACAATAACAAAAAGGATCAAAATTGCTCCTAGCGCCCCCGAAAGAAGGTCGATAAAGGAGACACTAAATACGTTTATTTCTTTCTTAGCCATGCTTGGTCTTCATAAGTAGCTAAAACACCAACGAACAAGTATGCAAAATGCGTGTATGTAACATTAGTGTAAGCTAGTGGTAAAGATAATTATTAAATTCGCAGACCTAGCCCATGAACATTAAAATCCTAGAACCACTTTTTCTCCACGAATTAGGCCAACGTAGTAATAATGAAGATTTCATTATGCCTGTTGGCGGTGCAGCCACTGTTAGTACTCGTGTATTCGTGGTTTGCGATGGAGTAGGAGGCGCCGAAAAAGGGGAGGTAGCTTCCCGTATTGTGTCACAAGTCTTACATAATTTTTTGTTGGATCACGAAGATCATCAAGGATCGGAAGCCTTGTTTGATGAGGCGTTGCTTTTGGCAGAAGCGAAACTCGCAGAACACCTCAAGCACAACCCAGAATGCAAGGGGATGAGCACTACGGCAACCGTCTTGTGGATCAAGGAAGATGGAGTGCATTTGGCGTGGGCGGGAGACTCTCGTGTTTATCATTTTCGTAGAGGACAAAGACTTTACCGCACTGCCGATCATTCGCTGGTACAAGAAATGGTAGATAGAGGTCAAATGACAGAAGATGAAGCCCAGTTTCATCCTTCCAGTAATGTCATCATGCGAGCTATCTCTGGGCCAGAGAATGCTACTAAACTCGATTATCATTTTATTGATGACCTTGAACCAGGAGATTTCTTTTTGCTTTGTACTGATGGGATCGTCGAAAAGATGACTGCAGAAGACCTAACCCGTTTGACTGGTGTTGGTGATGGTGAAATGATTCGAGACCATTTGGCTACTTATTGCGCAAAGCATTCGCAAGACAATCATTCCATGTATCTAGTGGAAATTGACTCTACAGAGGATGTCATCGAAGAGCGAACTGATTTACAGCCAGACACAAAAGCTAAAAGGCCCTCTTTATCAAAGGCTTGGTCCTTTGCCTTGTTAGGCTTATTGGCGTTTTTCTTGATTGGCACATATATGGCTTGGACAAGCGCTAGCGAAGAAACTGCGCTCCTGGAAAAACAACAAGAAATGCTCGGAAAGGGCGATTTAGCAAAAGATGCTGGGAGAAATGGAGAAGCCTTGCAATATTACCTCGCAGCACAAAAGTTAAATTCGGAAGAGACTGATTTGGAATTGAAAATATTGGAAGTTCAACGTAAAATCGAACGTGAAGGATTAGAAAATGATTTGACGAAGAAATTGGAAGAGAGACTGATGCAAATTGATGCGCAGAAAGATCAGCTTCTCGACGAAAACGGAAAATCTTTATCTGACTCCATCATCATCGAAGAGCAAACAGAATTACGTCGTTTAATTGCACAGAGCCGATTTTATGTGGGCTTAGGTGATAGTAGCAATGCAGCGCAACAAATAAAGGGGAAAGAAAGCTTGCCCTATTCTCAAGGGATTCTGGAGAAAGATTCCTATCTATTGTTGGCGAATTATTACGATGAGCTAGTCAGCGTTGATAGTGCCTATTTATCCAATAAGGTCATTTGCTTAGAAAAGGCAGGGGAAATAAATGGAGCCCAAGCCGATAGCTTGAGGGCTTTGATCCCATCATATGCACAAGATCAAGTAAAAGAAACCAATGAGTAATCTAACTTGCCGCTAGCAATTGAGGTAAGCCACCGACTTGAATCCTTTTTTAGGAACGGACTGTATAATAATTGTCTGAAATTGAACTGCTTCCCGATGACACAGCTTTTTTCAGAAATACGAGGCCAAAAATGCAGAAAACGAAGAAATAGCAGAGCTTTTGCGAGGCATTCTAAGGAAGTAGTTTTGAAAATATCAATGTCTTCTGGGACATGTGCAGATCGAGTAGTCACATATTTTGCATCCCTTAATCGAAAGAGCTTGTCCTATTTTTCTAGCAATACTTCATCGACCACTTCCATTTTTTTGAAAAAAGTAGCGTTGCGAAAATCATCATAGTACAATCCGAGAACTGCATCTCGTTCTTTGGAGTATTCTAAGATCACTCTCCGTTTATGACGTAAACTCAACATGCTCTGCGGACTTTCTTCCGATAGTGAAATGTTTTTATTTCCAGATTCCGAAACAGTCCATTGTCCATCTTTTTTCTTTAATTCTAAACGATCACCGCGCTCGTTAATGTATTCTCCAGCGATCAACTCTTGATCGGCTCTACTAATTCTTTTGTGTTTTGGATTGTCCAAGGTATTTGCCAGCCTAGCACATATTAATTCCCATTTTATTTTGCGCTGCCCTAAGCCTTGTCGCACAATAATTAGTTCCTTATTCGGATTTATATAAACCACCTGACCTTTAAAACCAGCCATATAGTAATCTTGAGCTTCAAATAAGTTTTCGCTCTGATAACCTTCTAGCCAAAACCCGTTCGCATAGCCCCACCATTTATCATTATTACAAACTCGAGAACTAGTAGACTCACACCAGTGCGGATCTAAAATTCTCTTTCCCTCAAAAACGCCTTCGTTTAAATATAAGCGGCCAATTTTTGCTAAGTCTCTCGTACAAGCAGCAAGACCACCGTACATTCTAGCCGTGCCTCTTTTTCTATCAAGCGTGAAATAGGCATCGTATTCCATGCGCAAAGGATCCCATAGCTTTTCTTGCAAATACTCATAGGCAGGTCGCCCAATAGCTTTCTCCAAACAAATCCCTAAAAGCTGTGTATCGATAGATTTATAGGAAAACTTTTCGCCTGGCGTGTACTTGCAATTCACTGATCTTACAAATTCGTTCACGTCTTTTGAATAATAGGCCCTCGCTAATTTTAGTACATCACTCTTGTCTTGCCAATCCAATCCAGAAGTCATATTTATTAAGTGATTCA
>CALFBW010000069.1 GCA_937951415.1 uncultured Chitinophagales bacterium
AAAAGAAAGGCGAATATCGAAAATTGGGAATACCGACTATTCGAGATCGTGTGGTTCAAATATTCCATCTGAATTAGCAGTTCTAGCCTTTCAATGAAAGTGCGCGACCTTTGCACTTTAGAGAATATTCGCAAGAAGACCCTAAATTAGCATACAAACAGCACTAAGATAGATGGCTAATACTTATCGGGTGGAGAAAGTTGATGTGCCCAATTACACCGAAGAGGATTGGAAACAGTACTTTGAATTTCGCTTGCGAGTATTTGCTCAACAACAGGAAGCCAGCCCCTTTGCATCTTGGAGGGACTTGAAATATTTAACGCTTAACTCCTTCCAAGAAAAAGGGGAGCATTCTTACATGGTGTGGAAAAATGAACTGCCAGAAAGAATTATTGTCTTATCTGTTGTATTCAAGGACGATCTAAAGCGACGCTTTACGACAATCAACAATGGATGGAATGAAGACAAGATAGAAGTGAATTTATTAAGAGAATTATTTCCCATTTTTATCAACTTCGATGAATATTCGAATGCATTGGCCTTGCGCTCCAAGAATGGTTTGAACGATTATGTTCACGAAAAGTATAGTGCTAAATTAGCGTCAGTAGCCAAGCAGTCTGAATTGAATATCAAGGAGGCCAATATAGACAAGATAAATAGTTGGCTCTTGGAAGCTCCTGTGAAATTCCCAGATTTCGAAATGAGATTCTATGACGAGATCCCCGAGGAAATGCTCGAAGAATATGCCGCAATGTTTACGCAAATGTTGAAAGATATGCCTGCTAATTCTATGATCGATGATCCAACCGTAACTGCCGATGTTATCAGGAACAGACAAGAAACCTTTAAAGTAAAAGATTATGGTATCTACAGCTATTTAGTATTAAATGAAACCAGCGAGATAATTGCTAAAACGCATGTATCATTCAAGCGAAAATCTGCTCAAAGAATGACACAACATATGACTGGGGTGAAAAAAGAATATCGAGGACTCGGTTTGAGTAAATGGATAAAGGCGGCAATGTTTAAAAAGTTAGTCCATGATTTTCCTGAATTGGAAATATTGAGAACGGAAACACATCCGGACAATCATGCTTCTCGTGAACTGAGTAAGCAAATGGGATACAAGCAAGTAGGAACATCGAAGGAGTTTTTAATCGAACGGACGACTATTTTACAGCATTTAGGACAAGTGAAATGATTAAATGGGCAATCGAAACGGAAGGAGGAGCGAAGAAAAGCAATCTAAGAAGGAAACGTTTTTTTATTGTTAAAGGAGATCAAGAGAATAGTTGATCCTGCTGGATCCGAAAGCAAAAGCAAGTAGGAGCGGGAAGTGGTATTTCGATTAATATTTTGGAACCTTTTGGTCTGTAGCAAGAAGATTTAGATGCACCTTCAGTATCGACTAAGAATCTAAAATATTGCAAAATTTACTTGTCTGCTTTCTTGTGAGCATGGAGTAAACTTCAAAGCTTATTAGAAAAAGACCTGATTGATCCTATTACAAGAATTAGGATTAACTTGTTTAATAAAAGTTAATCGGAGGAAGCTCTTGCAATGTGATCCTTGCTTACGATGCTCAAGACAAAATTTTAGAAATGAAAGATCATCCATTACTCAAAGGACATACAAACGATCAAGGTAAATTTGATCGAATGCCGGGTAAAAAGCAAAAGAAGAAATTGGCAGCTATGTTGGAATCCTTAGCTTCCCACTTTGAAGTGGATAGAAAGTATACCGAAATGGAAGTAAACATGATTCTTAATGAGCACCATACTTTTAAGGATCCTGCTACACTTCGCCGCCTTATGTTTACCAGTGGTTTGATTGATCGGACATTGGATGGACGAAGTTATTGGAGAGTTTCCGATGCATCATAATCTCTTTTAATTCGAGTAGAAACCCCTTTTATTCGGAATTAGGCATCGATTCTGTAAGGCAAGAGAATGGAGTCTGAGTTTTCATTAAATCGAATAGTAATAAATACCTTTAAGTTGCTAGAGAAATATAAAAAGCGATTGGAAGTACTCCATTGTGGGGAGCTGCTGATCCATCAGGAGGCCTTTTTTATTAGAGCAAGACCAGAACATGCTAGAGGAGGTGCCGATCAAATATTTGATATACTTATTGAAGAGGATTCGAATTTTTATTGCTCGATGGATCTACTAAGATTCGGAACAGAAAAGAGTTTGAAATTTTACTTCACGGGACTGTTGCCTGCACATCTTTTGCCTTTTCTTAAAGCCATGAATGAATATTTTTCTCTAGAGCCCTTAAAAAACAAGAAGCATGCATATTCATCTTTCGACAGTTTTACAGGAAACTTCGACATTAGATTTAGATGCACGTCAACAGTCACTGAACATTACATTGACTATAATGCTATTGACTTTTATTCCCAGAAAGCTAGATCGAAAACATGTCTCGTAAAGCAAAAACTGCTGAGGTTTCAAATGGACTTGCTCACTTGGCTCGAATCCTTAAGCTCTTCTTATCAGGAATTACTACAAAAAGGAGTTTTTGGCATTGAAATTCAATATGAGTAAAAATAGAACCTAAATCAATTTTAAGAATGATCATTGAATTACGAGTCGAATAACTTCTTTGTAGGACACTTCATTTGAAAATATGTGCAGGAAATATACTCCAGGGCGAAGATTGCTTGGAATAGTAACCATTCTTTTGTCTAAGTTAAAGAAGGAATACTTGTAGTCAGGGACGAAATATCTATTTCCTCGTATATCCATCAAGTAAAGCTCAGTGTCAAAATCGGCCATAATGAAAAGATAATCAGATGCGGGATTCGGAAATATACGTACATAAGGTTCGTCTACAAATGTCCATGAGTTTTCACATTCACGCGCTATAAAATACTTCATTATTGAGACTTGTTGAGGGCTAAAAGTACTCCGACAATCTCTCAATGAATAAGACATATATAAGGTCAAATCGGGTTCATATTGTGCTCCATCATAGTCGGTGGAAGTTCCAGTGTAGATACATGAATCATTAACATCTGACCGCAAATCTGGATCAGCAGGAGTGTCGCAGAGTAGATCACCTGTTTTATTACAATTAGTGCCATCAACTTTTTCCAAACCAAAACTGTATTGATGGGTATGGAACAGACCAAAATAATGGCCAAATTCGTGAAGAAGCGTAGCAGAATCAAAACAAGAACTACTGATCACAATATTTCTTTCTTCGGACCAAGGGAAATTTCCATAACCACAGATTTCTAGAAAAAAGCCTCCGGAAACTTTGGTAGGCACAAAGACCGTCAAAACTCCTGGTTCGACATATTCATTCATTTCTGCGATATCCGAACTGTTTCGCGATGACAAGTAGCCAAGATCATTGTCAATAACGGTGATTGGAGCTTCCGTTAAGACTAACTCGATTCCCATTTCCGCTAATACTTGACTAGATTCTTGAATCACCTCTTCATAGGGCAATGACCACTCTTCATCCCATGTTCGTCGGAAGAAAACGAGACGAAGTGGAATGGTTTGACAATCATAATCTTGTCTATTTAGGCTTGCTTCTTTAGCTGCTTCAAAATGCTTGTAAGCAGCAGTCAAGTCAGCCTCTTCAAGGGTGACACCACATTCATCGATAGTATCTTGTGCAATTAATGAGCAGTAACTGCCAACTAATAAATAAAGAAACAGAGCGAATATGTATCTGTTCATGAATATTGGATCTTTATTCAGTTTGGTAATAAATGAAAAGTCATAGTCAATGCAAAAATTCCACTAGGTCGACGAAGACTGAATTACTCGGACTATAAAGGCCATTGAAAACTTCTTTCCCCTACAATATACAGGAATTATAATAGAATCGTGAATAGTTTTAAGCGGCAAAATGGCTTTTAACAAAGCAGTAGTAATTTGCTTTCTAGTGCTTATCTTAGGATATTGTGAGAACAGATAAATTGAAAACGGCTTCGAACCGCAAATAGATGTTTTGTGCACAATTGTTAATGAAAACGAACAAATGTCAGGTGGTGATTGGAAAGCGATGTTTAAAGCAGCGCAAACAGGTGATGTTGAACTAATGGAATATTACCTCAAGCAAGGAATAGATCCCGATTATCAACATCCTGAATACATGGCTTCTGCACTTGTGGAAAGTATTCGATTCGGACATTTCGAGATTACGAAAATATTGCTTGATTTCGGAGCTGATCCTGATGTTAGGGAAGTCTTAGGAGGTGAAACGCCCATGGGAATAGCAAGCAAGAAGAATGATGAAGCGACTATTGAATTGTTGTTA
>CALFBW010000070.1 GCA_937951415.1 uncultured Chitinophagales bacterium
GTAATGTTTTCTATGCTAGCAAGTTTTTCGATGTAAGTGGGACTTGCAGTGAATTTTTCATTGCGATTAACGAAAGTCACAGAACGACAAAAGCCTGCCAAGAAAATCCCTTCTTCCAAAGCCGAATTTCCTCCGCCAATAACGATGATGTCCCGATCTCTGTAAAAAGCACCATCACAGGTAGCACAAAAATGTACACCCGATCCAATAAGTTCCTTTTCATTCGGAATCCCTAACTGCCGATAAGTAGAGCCCATAGCTAAAACTACAGACTTGCCAAAGAAAGATGCATGAGCGGTTTTTATTTCAAACAAAGCACCGTCTTTAACGATTTCTTCCACCGTTTCTCCTGTTTTAATGCGTGCACCGTAGGTCTTTGCCTGTTCTTCCATTTTCTCCATCAATGCAGGTCCAGAAATGGTGGTAAAACCCGGATAGTTTTCGATTTTTTCCGTCAAATAGGCATTCCCACCTATATTTTTCTTTTCTAAAATCAGGGAGTCAAAGCGATCTCTTTGGGCATAAATGGCGGTGGTAAGACCAGCAGCTCCTCCTCCAATAATTACTGTGTCAAATACCTTTTCTTCCTTTTTCTGACCAATATTCAAATGCTGTCCCAGCGTAAAATTATCCGGATTCGTCAAAGGCGATCCATTGATCATCAAAGTAGGAATGATCCGTTTTCCCTTGTTGATCTTCTCCACCAATTCGGTCGCCCATTGATGTTCGTCTACATCAATGAACTGATAATTCATGCGCTGATCAGACAAGAAAGACTTCGCTCGTCGACAATCGGGGCACCAATCTGCCCCAAATAAAACAATCTGGTGTTCAGGATTTATACCAAGTGCTGCTGCCAAACTGTGATTATCAGGATTTGTGTAAGATTTCTCGCCAATAACAAGGGTTGGGATGATCCGCTTTCCTGCATTGATGCTTTCCACCAAGCTAGCAGCTGTTGCATCGATGTCTACATCAATAAAAGTGTACTCGATCCCATTTTCTGCTAGAAAGGATTTCGCACCTTGACAATCGGGGCACCAATCGGCTCCGTAAAATTTGATAGGAAGCATTACGTATTTTTGTTGAGTGAAAGCGGCTTAAATCGCTCTAATAATTAAACACAGAAAGGTAAACAAATGTGGAAGGCTTGTCTGTCCGTTTCGGGACTTATTTCTATCAGCGGTAAGAGAAAGACAGCCGAACCCAGGCCGCATTTTCACAAATGCCTATTGCTCTGTATTTTTGTAATAAAAAGATATCCATGCTTCATCGAATCATTTCGTCCTTAGTTCTCTTCGCTTTATTCTCAGCCTTTGGACCAAGCTGTATCGCGCAAAATTGGGAATACAGCCCGCAAGCTCCCAACCAGGGACTATTTAAGGCAGAAGATGTCGCCATGAATTCAGCAGGTGAGGTCATTTGGTCGGGTCACAAAACAGATACCATTGCCTCGAACGGGAGCCCAGCTTCGTATCGCCATGTTACGATGCATCAAGCCAATGGGCTTATTAAATGGGAGCGTTCTTGGAAAGACACCATTTGCTGTGAAGGAAGTGTTGATTTAGAAATTATCAGTAACTCAATCGCTATTGTGGTGGGAACGGAATGGACACCGCCCTCTGGTTTGGACTACACTGTAACTGCGCTGGATTTGCAAACTGGGGCAAGCTTGTGGGACGAATTGTATGAAAATGAAGTGGTGAAAGTCTTTGATGTTGAAGAAGGTTTTCTATTGGTTTCCTTAAATGGAAACGAATTGATTTTTGAAACAAAGTCTGAAGCGGGTGAACTGCTGTCTACGCAGTCTTATGAGAACCCTGGCATCTTTCGACAGATTGTTCGAAATCCCATGGCAGAATCAATGATTTTGTACCACGACAAAACGGTCAAGATCGATGCTGGTATGAATGAGCTTTGGTCCAATCCACATCCCAATAGCCTGTTTGCGACAGGATTGACTGCAACACCAACAGGTGGTTGTGTGATTCAAGGACAAAATGGCAACATCGATGATGAATTTACTTATCACCATGAGCTGGTTTCTTACAATGGGATAGGAGAAGTAGAATGGACCGCCAATCCCGCATCTTGCTTTGCCGATGGATATTTTCCCATTTATTATGCGGCAGAGCACATTTGGTTGGTAGGAGCACCCTGCGATGGAGCGAATGTGGATTATACGCAGCACACTTTATATCAAATAAGTCTAGATGGTATCGTAACCCAAGGACCTTTGGATACTTATGGCGCCTTTATTAACGACTTGTACATCGATAATGAAACTTTTGTTGTTGCAGGGCATTTGAGAGACATTTTTAATCCCGGAAACAATGAAAAAATCTTCGTTTCCAAAGCAGACAATTTGGAGGAGCTTTTTTCTTGTCAATTGTACGTAGAACTAGAAGATTTCTCAGTTTGTGAAGGGGAATCTGCAGTTTTGAGTCCGAGCTTCTACTGGGGTTCTGGATTTTACAATTTGCAATGGACCAGTCCCGGCGTCAGTGATCCCACCATTCCAAATCCAACGGTATCTATTACTGAAACCACGACTTTTTCTGTTTTATTGCAAGATCAAGATGGATGCGAAGCTGCGGGCTCGGTAGAAGTGAGCTTACATGCCGACTCTTCATCCGAGCAGATTTACCTTTGTGAAGGAACACTAGAACTTTCAGCAGGAGATTTCTTTCCAGGAGCTGAAGAGGTACAATGGATTTTTGAAGATGAAACATTCATTCAAGAAAGTATTATTGTTTCTGCTCCAGGCATTGGTGATGTTGTTTCTTTTACGGTTTCTTCAGAATCGGACTGCCCAGATTTTTCAAGTATTGATGTGGAACTAATTGGCCCTGCAGATCCTAACTGTGACGATGGAATATGTTCCAATGGTATCGAAACTTGGGACGGCTGTAATTGTTTGCCTGGAAATCCTCCTACACCTTGTGCTCTAAC
>CALFBW010000071.1 GCA_937951415.1 uncultured Chitinophagales bacterium
CCCGCTCAATTGTTCGAGAATACCATTTTTGTGGTGGATGAAGATGGTGCTGAAATAAAAGGCGCTGAAGTATATTTAGAAAATGTCCTAGGCACCACGCTTCAAGGCACCACAGATGATTCTGGGAAAGTAGAATTTCAAGACTTTGCCAGTAATGAATACGATGTACTAATTGGAAAGTGGGGTTACATTACTGAAGGAGTTTCTAGTGCTTTATTTGACAGTAATGAACCTGTTAGTAAGTACGTCTTGAAAACAGGCTATTATGATGATTTCAGCTTTGATTTTGGTTGGGAGTTGATAGATTTCAATTCAGGTGCTAATTGGGAAATAGGCGTACCACAGGGAACAAGTAGTGATGGAGTTTTATACAACCCAAATCAAGATGCAGAGGGCGATTTTGGCAATGCTTGTTTGGTAACTGGTGCAGCAGCAGGTCCATTTACAGGTGCGGGCGATATTGACGCTGGTACGTCTGCAATCATCTCCCCTGTTTTTGATATGTCGAATATGAGCAACGCACTCTTGACTTATGAGCGGTGGTTTGCAGACGGTGGTGTTCCAGACTGGGGACCAGGAAATGATACGATGTTCATTTACATGACAAATGGTGTTGTTGATGTTTTGGTAGATCAAGTTTCGCATGAAGATGTTGATGAGCTTAGCCAGTGGATTAAAAAAGAAATTATGATCACCAACGAGAATATTTTCTTTAATGATCAAATGCAGTTGTTCATCTCTGTTGCCGATCAACAAGAAACCCCACACTGGATTGAAGGCGGCTTTGATGCCTTTCAGATCATCGATTTAGATCAACCTGTAAACTATAGTGGTGTTGTAAAAGATGTAGATGGCAATGGGCTAATGGACATTCCTACTACTTTGATTGCAGAAGATGGCACTTTGTACACCGCTACTACAAACACTATTGGAGCATTCTCAACAGATGACGTTCCTCCTGGAACCTACACCTTACAGATTGGCGCTTGGGGATTCATTCCGCAAACCATAGAAAACCTGGAACTTGGATTTGATTCAGAGACTTTGGAGTTTGTTTTGGAAGAAGGATATGCCGACAATTTCGAATCTGATTTGGGCTGGACAAGCGAAGGTGGCGAAGGCCAGTGGGTCATTGCCGAGCCTATTGCAACAGAACAAGGGGGAACGACCTACAATCCTGGAACAGATACGGACGACTTAGGCAACCAATGCTATGTAACAGGAAATGCCAGTGGAGATGTAAATACTGACGATGTAGATCCTACTGCGGCTGCTAGTTTGCTTTCGCCAGCTATTGAACTGATCGATGCTTTTGAGCCTTTCTTGCGACTAAATTATTGGTGGGCAAGTGATGAGAACGACGAGGATGCAAGCTTTAAAATTCACTTGCTTCAGAACGATGAGGAAGTAGAAGTTTATGCTGTGGATGGAACTTCCGAGGATCAATCGGATTGGATTGCTATTGAACTGCGACTTCGAGACTTTATCGAAGTTGATCAGCCTTTTTCTTTACAGTTTATCGCAAGTGATGGAACACAAGATGGAATTGTTGAAGCAGCTGTAGATGGATTTTCTGTTAGGGATTCACTAGAATATGTTGAGTCTGGAATTGATGAAATTCTTGGAGTGACTTCATTTATTGCGCCAAACCCTGTACAAGACATTCTATACTGGAATACTCAGGGATTAGAAGGCATTTTAAATCTGTTTGACTTATCTGGAAAGTTGCTACTGCAATACCAAGGAAATGCACAGCAGATTCAAGTAAAAGATCTAGCTCCCGGAATGTATTTAGCTGAATGGATTCCTAGAAGCGGACTTAAGATGCAGCAAAAATTCTTGAAGCAATAATTTTCAAACTTATGTTACTGGCATTCGCTGGTATTGGTAATAAATGAAAATAGAAATGAACCCCTGATCTAATTTTGGTCAGGGGTTTTTATTTTTTTGCTTTGCGCTTTTCAGCATCTAAAAGCAGATGTGTTTCTGTCACAAGATGAGATTAGTCCCAGCGGAAGCATTTATTGGCAAGTATTTCGCCCTTTTTTGGATAAAGATCTTGGTAAGGAACGGATTTATGTGTCTAACTGTTAATTTTGGCAGTCAAAATTTCGCCAAGGACAGAGCTCAGTAAAGAGGGCTGTACAAAGAACAAAAGCATGGAATTTAATTTTTCGGAGATCGAAGAGAAGTGGCAAAGCCACTGGGAAGAGAATGACACCTACAAGGTAGTAACTGATAAAAGCCTACCAAAATATTACGTATTGGACATGTTCCCATACCCTTCAGGTAAAGGCCTGCATGTTGGTCACCCTCTAGGTTACATCGCTTCTGATATCTATGCGCGCTACAAACGGTTGAAAGGTTTTAATGTATTGCACCCTATGGGCTTTGATGCCTTTGGTTTGCCAGCGGAGCAATATGCGGTTCAAACGGGACAACATCCTGCGAAGACTACCTCAGAAAATATAAAGACCTTCAAAAGACAACTGCGTGGCCTTGGAATGAGCTACGATTGGTCGCGAAAAGTAACTACTGCTGATCCAAAGTTTTACAAGTGGACACAATGGGCCTTCTTGGAAATGTTTGGTTCTTGGTACAACCGAGATACTGATAAAGCTGAAAAATTGGAGACCTTAATTTCCAAGTTTGAGGCAAAGGGTAGTATGGGAATAAATGCCGCCGCTGAAGAACATGACAGTTTCACCGCAGATGATTGGAAAGGCATGGGCGAAGAACAGCAGCAGCGTATATTGATGCATTACCGATTGATGTATTTATCGCATTCAGAAATCTGGTATTGCGATGCTTTGAAAACGGTTTTGGCGAATGATGAAGTAAAAGAGGGCGTCTCAGAACGAGGTGGACACCCTGTAGAAAAAGTACGCATGCGCCAATGGTTTTTGCGAATCACTGCTTATGCTGACCGGCTTTTGAAAAGCTTAGACGATTTAGATTGGAGTACTTCTATGAAGGAAACCCAAAGAAACTGGATCGGAAAATCGCACGGTGCTTCTATTTTCTTTGAAATTGACCAACATGCCGGAAAGTCTTTTGAAATTTTCACAACACGACCAGATACTATTTTCGGTGCCACTTTCATGGTATTGGCTCCGGAGCATGACTTGGTAGGAGAAATCACAACTGCCGATCAAAAGCAAGACATTGACGACTATTTAGATTACGTGGGCAAACGTTCAGAGCGGGATCGAATGGCTGAGGTAGAAACAGTGACTGGAGCATTTAC
>CALFBW010000072.1 GCA_937951415.1 uncultured Chitinophagales bacterium
GGAAATTTCCGAAATCAATCGGGGGTTCATGAAGCAGTAGCAGCATATACTGAAGTAGCGAAACGCCACGGAATGACAACAGGGCAACTCAGCCTTGCTTGGTGTCATCAATTTGATTGGGTAACCTCAACCATTATTGGAGCCACGAAAATGAGTCAGCTAAAGGAAAATATCGAAGCTTTCGATATGGAATTAAGCAAAGAAGCCCTGGCTGAAACCTACGAGGTGCTCAAAAAGTACCCAATTCCCTTCGCTTAATAAATGGGTGAGGGATGATCTTTAGGGGTGGACTGTCGGGGCAGACCGGCGCGTCTGCCCGCCCGACTAAGCAGATCACGGAAAAACCCTAACTTTCAATTTTGGGTAAGAATACAGTTCTGTCCAAAAACAACCAACAATGCCAAAACTCGAGATTAGAACCGTGAATGTGGTACAGTACCTTCAACCATTGCGGGAAGGAGGCTCACTGCCAGCATTGGTGAAAGCAGATGATGATTTTCATTATGTCTTGAAATTTCGAGGAGCAGGGCAAGGCAAGAAAGCCCTTATTGCGGAACTCATAGGGGGAGAGCTAGCACGAAAAATTGGATTGAAAGTACCTGAGCTGGTCTTTATGGAATTGGATGATTCCTTCAGTAAAACGGAACCTGATGAAGAGATTCAAGATTTACTGAAGTTCAGTGTAGGGCTGAATCTGGGTTTGCACTTTTTGTCGGAAGCCATCACTTACGACCCCTTGGTTTCAGAAACGGACGGGCTTTCAGCATCTAAGACCGTTTTATTAGATAGCATTATTACTAATATTGACCGCACTGCCAAGAATACAAATTTGCTCATTTGGAAGAAAGAGTTATGGCTAATCGATCACGGGGCTTCATTATATTTTCACCACAATTGGCCGAATTGGGAAGCGCACTTAACGCGTACTTTCCCGAAAGTGAAAGATCATGTCTTGCTAAATAGAGCCGATGAGCTAGAAAAGGCTAAGAAAGAAATTCAGCAAGCAATAAATGCAGATACGATCAAGGACATTGTCGATACCATTCCCGAGGAATGGTTGATGGAAGAAGGTGCTGAGCTACAACCAAAAGAATTGCGTGCCGCCTACGAACAATTTCTAAATACAAAACTCGCAAATATTGACGCCCTCACTAAAGAAGCTTCCGATGCAAGATAAAGTGACTTATGAGTTTGCGATCATTCGACTCATTCCCAAAGTAGAACGGGAAGAATTCATAAATGTAGGAGTGCTGCTCTTTTCAAAAAGAAAATCTTATCTCGGTATGAGATACCATATTGATCGGGAAAGGATTAAGGCTTTCTGCTCAAGCGTTGATATTGAACTTGTAGAAAGCTATCTCAAGGCTTGGAATGCTGTGTGCAGAGGAGGGAAAGAAGCCGGACGTATTGGTGAAATGGAATTGCCCTTGCGATTTAGATGGTTGGCTGCGAATCGGAGCACCATTTTACAATGTTCTCCCACGCACCCTGGCATTTGCCAGGAACCTGAAAAGATTATTAGTGAACTGTATGACTTTTATGTTTGTACGAAAGCAAAGTGAATTCGAACTCAGCTGAGAAATACTAGAGTTCTGAGCTCGATTTTTTTGGATCGTTTTAACCCATTACGCCTTTTTTCTGAATGACTTGCGTTCCACCGCACATTCCACAGCGACCAGTCATCATTGCAACTGCAACACCTTTAAACTGCCTTTCTTGAAGAACAGAGGGCGCAATAAAAAGCTCTTTAAAGCCACACTTTGTGCAAGGATCAATGATCCATTGATCGCGTTCATAGAGGTATTGCAAAGGCAACATCACCGCATGCTTAGAACCGTTGGCGATGGTGTAGCAAACCCACATTGTCTTTTTTATAGAACGTAATTGTTTGGGATCGTTTAGTACTTTCCCCAGGAAAAAAGGTCCATTTCGGGCCACAGTTCTACACCAAATCATTTCGGGTTTCGTACCTGTGAGGTAATAGTCCGAATCGAAAACAACTACGGGGAGGTCATCAGGGTATTTTGGAAGGCTAAATTGATGGCGGGTAGAAGGGTCGTTTCTCCAATGAGAATCATCCTCAGGATGTATGTACCCAAAAGGCACCGAAATACATCGAACATTGGGATCGTAGGCCAACAAGCTATGGCGTAAACCCATTCCTTTTAGGAGCTTGTTTCCTTTTTGTCCAAGAAACAGACTTGGAGGAAACTCCATGTCAATCTTAAGTTTACGGTAAAGTGCCAACTCTTTCTGAAAGCTAATAAGTTGCTCTTCCAATGGAATCTTGCCATATAAAACTAAATCTTCACCCGTACTAAAATCTACATATAGACCGGTTTGAAAGTAGTCGAAGGGTTTGACTGGCTCTCCGAAGAGCGATTGGACGCACTCAAGTTTCTGATAATCAATGGCTTCGTTGCAAGCTGTTTCAAAGTCTTGAAGGAACTTCCAAGCTCGAATTCTAGCACGATTAGGATCTTCTGCTTGAATAAATTGTTTTTCGCGGACAACTAAACGCGTGCCCTGCTTTATGCCCATTATGATGGTATAAAATGTTGTTGACATAAGATCATCTTTTATGAATGCAACAACTCTGGATAGACGGGCGTAAAACGATGTTTAAAGTAGCAATGTAGCTATAAACAC
>CALFBW010000073.1 GCA_937951415.1 uncultured Chitinophagales bacterium
CCAGGACTTGCGTTTAAAATCCAATAGGCTTCATTTGCCCAAACTTCGTATTGAGATGAATCCACTCCTGCTGAGCAATTAGTACCGTTTTGCAGAAAATTCCAAGGACCTTGGGTAAAATCCTGACAAGCGAGTAGGGTCGAATCTCCATTGGAGCAATCTTCATCAATCCCATTATTGGGGAAGTCAAACTGCCCAGGATTGATGGAAGGATCTCCATCATTGCAATCTACTATTGAATCATAACCATCCATATCATTATCTGCCTCGTCAATCAATGTATCGCAATCATCGTCAATCCCATTTCCTGGCACCTCTATAACTCCAGGATTAATGGCAGGATTCTCATCTTCGCAATCATCGTTCGCAAGGTAGCCATCGCCATCAGCATCCTCTCCTCTGTACTCGATAAAACAAGCTTGACTGGGCTTTACAAAAATGCCACTACCATTAACTTGACTGGCAACCGCTCGAACCATGTACCAATCTCCAACCATTCCTACAGGAAAAGTATGTGAAGTTTGATTGGGATCAATTAAGCCCGAAACCTTTTCGTACTTTCCCAGTTCGCTGTCACTTTTGTACAGGTAATAACCGATTAGATCAGGGTCATTAGAAGCTGTCCATTCAATTTCGATATTCACAGCATCTGCTGCAAGACTCAAATTTGTAGGTGGCAAGGCTCTGAAAAATCGAATACCAGGATCACCATGCATGCTAAAGTGGGTCCGATTCCACCATTCAGGAGTATCCCATTCGCCGCTTGTTTTTTCTAGCAATAAATTGGTCTCATTGTTGTCCATTACGGGTTTCAAAGCCTCACCCAATGAACCACCTGCGGCGGCTTGATGAAAGATATTTACAGCAGTAGTAGTCCACAAAGTTGCCAAGCACTTGGTATCCACTGCCAGCAATGCTCGAATGGTTCCAAAACCAGTGTTGGCTCCTAAATCACCATATCCCCAAGCAGATTGATCACTGCTAAAAACCAGACTATTCATGCCGTAAGTTGACCATTCTCCCACTTGAGGAACATATCGATTTTGCATGTACCATAAAAACGGACCATTCTCAGCCACCCATTCTGGATGTGTTAAATTGGAAGTATCGTTTTCGTAAATATTTTCATTTCCCGACAGCGCAGGCAATGAGCGTAAACTTGAACTAACCGAATTCGCATAACCTTCAAAGAAGGCCGTATTGGTATTCCAATTCATGCCATCTTGACCATGACGATAAGCGTGCAAACGATCTAAATAAGTCTCTAACAGTTGCAACTCAGGAGTCGAAATCAAACTCCCCAGCTGGTAAAAATCTACCCGTCCGAAAGACATCTCCAAAGCAGAAGGAATCACGTCTTGGTCCCACTTGTAATCGCCTGGAAAATTGGAGAAAATCCCTTGGGTGAGTTCAGGAATGTCATAAGTGGCCGTATCGGTAAAAATGCCATCAATATCAGCATAGTAGCAATCTGCTCCTCTGGCTCCTGAAAACTCCAAATGCCCATCTGGAGCCTGTTGACCCTGTCCTGACCTCGGAAGCGGAACATGCCCTAAAATGAAAAGCTGCTTTGGTTTGTCGTTCGCCGGTGCTGCATTGTAAATCGCAGCCACTTGTGCTCGAATGCCTACCACTTCATCGCCAGCATCATATCCAAAGCCCTTCGGTACAACGAGTTCATTAACCAACCAACCATCACCTGTAATGTCCTTTTTCAGTCGTTCATATTTGGTAGACAAGGCAGTTGGAACATCATCAGCTACCAAAAGAATCATCTGTCCTTGGTAATCGCTGTTGTCGTACATCAAAACCCCACTGGTATAGCCAATCGCCACGTTTCCAGAAACGTTCGTCCGTTTGAGCTGATATTCCCAGCGATCACCCATTGCCACATTGTTGTCTACCCAAGAAGTCGTTCCCGCCGGTAAATCATTGGCCATCAGAACCCAATCGGCATAAGTCCCAAACAAGGGCCTACGGTAAATATCCGTTGTTCCAGTAGCAAGATCAGCATCCAGCAATCTAACGGTTAAACTACGATTGGTCGTGTCGGCAAGCACATCACACATTGCCACTTCCTCTCCATAATAAAAGCTGTTGTATTCATAGTTCACTTGCGCAGAACTGGCCTGACTTAAGAGTGCCACAAGCAAAAGGCCCCAAAAAGCCCTAACAATTGTTTTCATAAAATCTTTTTTGAGCTTAGCGATGCAAAATATATAACTCTCCGATTTGAACTGGTTGCCGACGAAATTGATGTTTTCAAAACTCCTTCATTAGAAAGCCTCGCCAAAGTCCTGCTGTGTCTGCATTTTCTGCCTCGTATTTCTGAGATTAGCTCGGTTCAATTTAAGGCTCTTAGATAGCGTGCATTCCTTCAATAAATGGCACTTCTCAGCTCAGTTCCAAAATACGAGATATTCTGCAAACAGCATTTATTACTAATAAAAGAGAGCACTTATTGACTAGCAACAGCCAAAAATTTGAACCTCTAGCTTTATTGAGGTCGAATTCTTCGGTTGTGATTGGGCTGATAATGATATCCTACTAAGCTCCAGCCCTTTCTGTTTTTCTCAAATACAAACTGCTCACGAGCGAACTTTCCAACTTTATAGGAAATGACAATATAATCACCACGCATGCCATCCAATTCATTCTGGAGTTGCCGATGATTTAGTTTGTGTTCCCATGTTTTTAGGGCTTTTTTATTGCGATCTTGAAACACGCGTAAAAGATCCTCTTGATCAATCATCGATTTCAATTTATCGCCCGAGAGACTCCATATCTCTTCTATTTTCTCTTGCCGAATCAAGCCTACAAACTTTTCTGCCAATTTTTGCACTTCGTCCAGCTGGTCAAGTCTTCGTAAATGATGGTAGTATTTCGCATTGTATATCTTGCTCAAGTGGTTTGCTACTTCTTCTTCATGTTCTGAGCTTCTAGGAAATTTCAAGTGAATGAAACTTGCCTTTTCGCCATTCATTCTATAAGGTTTGACAAGCACATCAGCCAAAGCAACTGGTTTTAAGCCCAATGCCAGCACGGTCTGCCTTTCTAAATCATAAGAAATCAAATCACGAACGAGCGTTTCGTTTTCTTCATAATAGTCAAAGGCATCCACCTTTGCTAATACGTATCCGCCCTCTACTTTTTGAACCAGCTGCTGCTGACTATCACTTGTCGAAGATCCTTTCTTTTGCGATTCTGTTGATTGACAGGAAAAGCCAAGAAGTAAAAATAAAAAAATACCAAAAATAGAGGAATTGACTGTGTCAACTTGCATGGTACAAAGTTAAGGCAGCGCCAGTCAAAAATTATCGAGAAGTCCACAAAAGATAAACTTCCTTGAGCATCGATTTTTTGATCAAAGAATGAAAGAACAGGCATTCAATTTGCAGCCATTTGTTGGCTTTTCGACTGCCAAAAAAAAATCTTTGGGAAGCTACTCGCAGTCTAGAATCGAGTAAAATTATTTTACCTTAGAAGCAGCACAAAATACTAGGAAGATGGGCGAAATGAATGTCGTATTACCTAAGAGCAAAAAGGAAGTTCAGGAGTTTGTTCAAAGGTTACTTAATGATACGAAGGCATTAGAAAAAATGCTCTTTGAACGCATGTTCGAAGAAGAGATAATGCACATTGGTGCGGAACAGGAAATGAACTTGATTGATGCGCACTTGAAGCCCGCTAATCTGAGCATGGATGTTTTAGAAGCCTTGAATGATGAGTTGTATACTACCGAGCTGGCGCGTTTTAATATGGAATGCAATGTTGAGCCTCGTGTTTTTGAAGGGTCGTGTATATCCGACATGGAGAAAGATATACTTCGATTGCTAAAAAAGGCGAGAAAAACGGCAAAGCAATTCAATGCAGAAATCATCCTAACGGGCATCTTGCCTACTATCCGCAAATCGGATCTTACTTACGATGATCTTACCCCCTTGCCTCGCTATCGAGCCTTGATGGATGCTATTCTCGAATTACGCGGGGAAGGAAGTATGCCTTTAAACATAACCGGAACAGACGAATTACGCACCTTGCACGATTCTCCTATGCTGGAGGCTTGTAACACTGGCTTTCAAGTACACATGCAAGTGAGCCCAGATGATTTCACCAGCAAGTATAATATCGCACAAGCCATATGTGGACCTGCTCTTGCAACTGCCATTAATTCTCCTTTGCTATTCGGAAAGCGCTTATGGCATGAGACCAGAATTGCCCTTTTTCAACAAAGTATTGATACTCGAATTACAAAAGAGCACCTGAGAGACCGCTCTGCTCGTGTAATGTTTGGACACAGTTGGGTACGAAAATCTATATTGGATATTTACAAAGAAGACATTATGCGCTTCCGCGTCTTATTGAGCAACAACAGCAAGGAAGATTCACTAAAGACATTGCAAGAAGGAAAAGTTCCTGCGCTGAGTGCATTAAGTGTACACAATGGAACCATTTATCGATGGAACCGCCCATGCTATGGAAATGCCGGAGACAAACCACACCTGAGAATTGAAAACCGGGTGCTTCCTGCAGGCCCCACTGTAGGAGATGAAATGGCAAACGCAGCGCTTTGGCTAGGTCTTCTTAATGGAATGACTGACCACTATCCCGACATCACAAAAGTGCTCGATTTTGACGATGCAAAATCGAATTTCTTCTCGGCCAGTCGCCACGGCTTAGATGCGAAATTTACTTGGGTGGATGGTAAAAAAATCACGGCAGGTGAATTATTACAGAAAGAGTTGATACCTATTGCGCGAGAGGGATTGAAGAAGCAAAAGATCAAAAAGAAAGACATTGATCGCTACATGTCGATGATAGAAGGTCGAATAGATACAGGAAAAACGGGCTCGCAATGGGCGCTCAACTCGTTCTCCAAAATTTCAAAGAAAGCCTCGAAAGATCAAGCCTTGTTGGCCATCACTGCAGCTACCTTGAAACATCAAAAAGAGGAAAAGCCAGTACATACTTGGCCTTTGGCTGAACTCGATGACTTGGAAGGTTCTGAATTCTATGCCATGTCTGTTGAAGAATTCATGAACACCGATTTGTTTACGGTTCAACCCGATGACATTTTGGACTTAGTAGTGGAAATGATGAACACGCAAAAACTTCGTTACGTACCTGTAGAAGATGAAAACGGGCACCTGATGGGCTTAGTCACTAGTAGCAAAACTTTGCGGCATTACCGAGGCAGTCATTTGTGGGACCCGAAAAAGCCGCTTCCAGTTCGAGATATCATGATTACCAATCCCATAACGATTGGTCCAGATGAAAGCATTCGCTCAGCCTTGGAAATCATGAAAACACACGGAATCGGCTGTTTACCAGTACTGGAGGGCAACGAATTGGTGGGAATCATAACAGAACAGGATTTTCTAAATATTACACTTCATCTTTTAGGGAGACTGAAGAAGCAATAAGCATTTTGTTTCCTTATTGAATCGTCTATATTTGCCGACCCATTTATGAATGTGAACAGAATACTTGGTAGGTATACCAACCGAAAACGTGGGCCACTTTTTATAGCTGTGGCAGCCATTCACGGCAATGAGCTTGCGGGTATTCATGCCTTGAATCGAGTATTCGAGTACTTGGAAAAAGAACGTCCTGCTTTTAAAGGCGAAATAGCGGGGATAACGGGCAATTTGCAAGCGGTTAGGGAAAACAAGCGGTTCGTTGATGTTGACCTAAACCGTCAATGGTATCCTGAAAACATTCTGCGCATTCAAGGAACTCCTAGGTCTGCCCTGAAAGGCTCGGAAGATTTAGAGCAAAAGGAGTTGATGATTCTTTTTGAGCGATTGAAAAAGCATACGCCCTACGCTCCCATCATCCTCATAGATTTTCACACGACTTCAGCCGAAGGGGGCACCTTTTCCATCAGCAACGCCAATCAAGAAAGCTTAAAGATTGCTACGCATTTAGGGGTTCCAGTAATAAAAGGCATTGAAGGAACGGTCAGTGGTACTACTTTGCACTACTTCCGTGATCTTGGACTCTGCGCTTTTGGTTTTGAAGCAGGACAACATGTAGAACCAGCCTCCATTGATCGCATGGAAGCAGCCATTTGGCTCACTTTGGAACGTATTGGCTGCATGAAAAAAGCAGACATTCCGCACTACGACCTTCACTGGAAAATCCTTCATGACCTTGGAAAAGGAATTCCTGATATTGTGTCCTTTTCTTACCGCCACCCTGTGAAGAATGAAGACGACTTTGTGATGAACCCTGGATATCAGAATTTCCAGACCATTCAAAAAGGAGAGGTTTTAGCTGCTGATAAAAAAGGACCCATTACTGCAAAAGAAGATGGAATGATTCTAATGCCTTTGTACCAAAAGCAAGGCGAGGACGGTTTCTTCATTGTCCAGGATGAAAGCCACATTTTGCAATCTTAATTTACTTCGAGGGAATTAATTTTCTTTTATTTGTGTTGGAGCAGAAACTAAGTTGAATACAAGTTGGTACTGGAAAAAGAATAGTGCAATTCAATAAAACATTGGGCCCATTTCAAGTAGTAGATTTTGACATAGGGTTTCTTGTTGTTGAAAATAAATAGCAATTAAATGCATTGGCTCAAAAACAATGACAAGCCACCAGAAAGAATTCATACAATCCGGCTATTAGTACACCAACATTTATTACTAAAATAAATTGGAAATGCGAATTGCAATTTTCTCCGACATACATGGCAAAATACTATTGCCATTTAAGCTCTGTGATCATTACCAAAATGAAACAGGAAAGTCCATTGACCTGATTCTTCAATGTGGAGACATCGGTGCATTTCCCTC
>CALFBW010000074.1 GCA_937951415.1 uncultured Chitinophagales bacterium
ACAAAAATCAATAAAAATCACAACGCATAGATCGGAGCAATAAAAAAGTCGCACCGATTCAGTGCGACTTTCGTTTTCTTCTTCTACTTCCAATCAACGAACAATTTCGATTCGAGCTGTGTTTCTTTGCTCTCCTTTCCAAACCTGCACTATGTACATTCCTTCGTGTAAATGGGACAAGTCCATGAGAATGACATCATTACCGAAAGTCGATTCTTGATGCACTAACTGTCCAATCATATTATATACTTCAATCGTGCGTTCCTCAGCATCTTCAAAATCAATGTTAATGTTTCCTTTACTTGGATTAGGATATGGTGACCAAAAATCACTGTATCCTAAAGCTGAATTATTTACACTTTCATCGAAGCTGTGGTTTAGTGACGAACCATTGAGGTCAAGTCTTTCTCCCTGTCCCTTTACGTCTTCTAGTTGATTGCCATCGCCATCATTTCCATCTGCATCAACATCTAGCTCGTAGTCAATTAATTCTACAGCCGGACTTAGTGGAAAGTCTAAATTCTCTCGCACAAAGCCTTCTTGATGAAAGCCATGAATGACATCAATAACTGGCTCAGAACCACTCACTCCACTGGGCGTTTGCCCTTGAAGCGAAAAGCTTAATCCCAGAAAGAGACAAGCTAAAAACTGATATGTTACTATATTCTTCATGGGCATAAATTTTAATCCTTCAAGATGCTTCTCTGAAGTTACACTACTTTTTACAACAAAAAAATAACAAATTTTCACATTTATCAGACAACAACTTAACAAACACAGAATCAGAATAAATGTAATACACTAATAAACAACAGCTTAGACTAAAAACGTTAAACAAGATCTTATAATTTATCGAGCACTTCTTTTAAAGCTCTGGTAAAGAATATACTTTTAAGATGCTCAATTACTGTTGAAAATCGTTCAAAAAGATGCAATCCAGCAAACTTCTTCAAGTTCTCAAAACATTAAATAAGCGGGAATTCAGGCAGTTTGGGGTGTGGATTGAGGGTGACATCTTCCACAACAACCCTGCTCTTCGACAATTTTTCCAGTTTCTTGTGCCATTCTATCCCAGTTTTGATAGTTCGGCTTTAGAACGCGATCAAGTAATCAAGCGATTTTTACCAAAAGAGAAAAACGGGGTGCAGAAACTCCGCTATTTGATGAGTGATCTCAATCAGTTATTGGAGTCTTTCTTAGTTTGGACTGAGCTTAAGAAAAACGAACGCGTACAAAATCAACTCTTATTACAATCTTACAAGGAACGACAACTTCCTAAACATTTCAACAACGTTTACGAAAAGCATAAGAAGAAGGAAGCGAAGAATGCCGTGAAGGACATGGACTGGCATCGACATCAACTTGACCTAGAAATTCTATTCACTGAGTTTCAGTTCACCCAGCTAAATCACGGAAACCATGATTGCTTGACGAGAATCATGGATCACTTGGACATCTTTTATATAGCTAACAAGCTAAAATACGCTTGTGAGATCACCAACTACAAAAACATACTAGCGACAGATTACGAACCCATGTTGATGGGTGCTATTGACGAATGTTTGGCTCTGGACAAGTTTAAAGATATTCCCGTTATATACGTCTATTTTCTTGTTTTAGAAACCTTGCGAGACAATACAAACGAGGCGCACTACCACGCTTTGGTTGAATATTTACGCGAAAACAAACACGCTTTTGATGAAAATGACATCTACGAGTTATACATCTATGCTCGAAACTATTGCACCAAGCAAATCAACTTAGGAAATGAAATATTCCAAAAGGAATCTCTTCTTTTATACAAATACTTGATCGAAAAAGATATCTTAATAAAAGAGGGTTACATCTGGCAATGGGATTACTTGAACGTAACAATGATTAGTCTTCGTGCGGGAGATTTTGACTACACCTCCGAGTTTATACGAAAATACAAAGAAAAAATCCGGCCGGCTCAGCGACAAAATGCTTACACGTATTGCTTAGCTCAATTTTACTTTCATACCCAAAAATTTGAGAAATGCATGGACTTGTTGCGCGACGTTGAATTTTCTGATCCTTATTACTATATGGCCACGAAGTCCTTATTGGCAAAGACCTTTTTCGAGACAGAAGAGATAATCAGTCTATTTTCTCTTACCGATGCTTTCAGTATTTATTTAAGAAGAAATAAAAAAATATCGAAATATCAAATTCAAAATCATTTACACTTTGTCAAGTTCATAAAAAAGATGACACGGATTAAAATGGGTAGTCGAATGCGTCCTGAAAAGGTGAAAAAGGAGCTTACTGAAATCAGCAATATTGTAGATCGCACTTGGTTAAATGAAAAATTGGACGAACTCATTTTAGCCGACAAATAAATGACAGCTCCCTATTAGGTGTGCTATATTTCTAGTAGGTCGTTTTAGCCCCGCTCCCGATCATTTTTCGACCCAGGCAATAAGGCATAAAATGCACTTTCGTCTACCCTCTTCCCCCTAAACAATTGCCAAACACATCCTCTTTCTTTTAGGAAACGTAGAGAGCAGTTATTTCTTGGTGACAAATAGATTAATTGTACCGCATGAACAGAGATACTTGCTTGTCCTGGAAAAATTCTTCCCTCCACCTCCATAATTTTGTAATACTCTGCCCCTTTGTATTCCAACAGTTTCTGTCCAATTTGCGCAAAGCGGCTCAACAGTTCTCTATCCTCAAACGAGCGTACTTCTTCAAATAAATAGCTAGCGTGTTGATTGCGAATTCTGTGTAACAAGATATTTCTGTTTGCAGAAACCAGTCGAAACAATTTATCGGTATAACCACTATCCCAGTCATATTGCGTTTCAAAAACCACCTCATATTCTTCAGCGCGATATTCTACCAGATCATATTGTCTCACATTGGCAAGACTCACATTTGCTGCATCCAAGGCACGTTGCTCACCTATCGCTTTCTCATGTTTCAAAGTATTTTTTTCAGCTTGTAAAAGCTCTTCTCCGATCCGGTAATTTTTTATCCCCATAAAAGACTCCAGTTTCTTTTCCAGCTCAATAGCATCTTCTGCCTTTCGCCAATACTGCCTATCGAGCAAATTCAACACCTTCCCATCATAAAGCAAGATGCGCAAAGAATATCCGCGGCCAGTATCGAAGACATACAATTGCTCAATACAATCGCGATCGATGGTCATTGGGCGCAAGTCGGTAAACCTGCCGTAAGAAGCCTGCAATTTGTCCTTATCAATTTGAATAATCGCCTTTCCCAAACGTCGCTTCAATTCAAAGGGAAAAGCAGTGACTAAAAGTGAAACGATCAAGCTCAGTGGAATGGAGGAAAACAAGAGATAAAAAAAGGCAGTCACTGTAAGTAATATTGGCAAAAACAAATAGGTAACTCCATAAGTATAGTACCTACTTTTATCAACTGTGAGGGTCTCATCTCGTTCTTCAACGTCAATATGATTCAGCCATCTACTCATTTGCTTCCCTTTTGATTATTCTAGCAATCGTTCTGTCTCTACTGCAAAACAAAAAACAGTACTCAAAAATTCCCCAATAGATTATTTTCCGTCGAAATATTACGAGCGGGAACTTCTCGAAAAGAAGATTCGTTTTACAACTAGAAGGGTATATTGCAAATTTATGCGAGTCAATTCTTCTCCCTATCTTACAAATTTCAAGAAAAATGAAAAAGCAAGTCGTAGAATATACTGGTAAAGATTTAGAGATAAAATATGAAGAAGATCGCATGTTGGTTAAGGCGCGTTATAGTGTTAACTACAACGTGATTTTTCTTTCTGCGACTACGCTTGGAATATTATTACCGGTTATACTGATGACTTATTTGGCTGGCAATATTTCTCTATTCTACGCACTATCTGTTCTTTTTGGTTCGCTGAGTATTTTGTTCTACAAATTAGGAACGAGGCACTTGCATCTCGAAGTTAACCAAAAAGAATTGACCCTTAAAAAAGGACCATTAAGTTCTAAAAATCGAATACCTAGTTCGAACATTGAACAACTTTTCGTAAAGCAAAGTATGGTATCAAGTAGCGAATCCTATTACTCCTATGAACTTTGGGCAAAAATGGCAGACGGCAAAAATACTTGTTTGATTGGACCAGGAGTTTTCATTAATCCTAATAATGCTTTGCACCTTGAAGAACTCCTAGAGTACCAACTTAACATACCAGACTACCATATCCCAAAAGAGTTAAGCACAGATCGAGTTAAGGCTTTGAAAGAAGATTTTCAACAGCGATTGATTAAGCCTAAGGATTCGAATAATCCATCCTTATTTGATCTTGTAGTCGAAGATCTCTTTGACTACGGAAACTCCCATTGGATCATAAAAGAGCGCAATCAATTTGATTGGACGAACGGCGTTTCTGATGTAAGTCTAAAATGTAAATCTGGAACGGGAACACTAAATCTGTTTCTTCATTTTGATTTGGGAAAAACTCATAACTACGTAGAAGAACAAGTATCTCAAGAAGATCGCAACTTTCTATCCTCCATTGCTAAATCGCATGAACAGATAAATTGGAATGAATCGTCCTTTTTTAAGTTTAGTCATTATGCTGGAAAACGATTTTCCATCCAAGAAACCCAAGGCATTGAGGTACAACAAATACTTTTTCTAAATGAAGCATTTAATAAAAGTTTACGTATCCTTCTTTATCCAGATTATGCTCAAGTATTTGCTGGAGAAAAGGTCCCAGAAATTGCCTTCGATCATTTATTGAAACGAAAAAGTTCGTAGTCGTTTATTGCATTTTTACTATCGTAATTCCATTGCCGCCATACTCAGGTTCTTCATCTGTAAGCGAGGCGACTTCCTTTCTCTTTCTCAAATACGATCGCACTGCAGATCTCAACACTCCCGTTCCTTTGCCGTGAATAATTTTGAGATTTTCGAATCCACTTACCACGGCTTGATCAATCCATCCCTCCAACTCTTCTAAGGTCTCTTGTTTATTTTTACCTCTAACATCCAAACTGCTCTTAAAGGAAATTGTAGAAGAAATAGTATCGAAAGAAACCCTAGAGCGATCTTGTTTTTCTCTTTGTTGAACCACTACTAATTCTTTCAAACGCAATTTGGTGCGCATAGAACCGAATTCTACCACCGCTCTATCTTTTATTATTTCCAGCACCACCCCTTCTTGTTCACTTTCGCGCCACTGCACCTGTGAACCTACTTCTATTTCTCCAACGGAAGGTCGATAAAAGACCACGTCTTTGTAATTTTCCACGCGTTCCGTTCGCAATTCTTTATCAGCGCGCAACTCTTCTTGAATTTTTCGAATGGTCTTTTTATCACCTTTGGTCTCATTCCATTCTTGCACCAATCGCTCTAACTTTTTTCGCGTCTTTTCGATTTCAGCTACTGCTTCTTTCTCAGCTTCCAATAAAACCTTTTGCCGTTTTTTCTTTATTTCATTTTCCTTTTGCTCAATGACTTTCTTCCTTTGCGAAAACTTTCGTTCAGCATTTTCGAGTTTAGCCGATCTTTGATCAAGATCCACCTTTTCATTTTGCAGCGAAGCCAATAGCTTGTCAAATTCACGGTAATCTGCTCCAACTTTCGAACGCGCTTTGTCCAAAATGTCATTCGGCAAGCCGCATTTTTCAGCTAATTCAAAAGCGTAAGAACTTCCCGGTTTTCCTGTCTCCAATTTGTAGAGCGCCTTCATTTTGGCTTGATCGAAAGCCATGTTAGCATTCACCAGTCCTTTGTTCTCAGAAACGAATACTTTCAAGTTCGAGTAGTGCGTAGTGATCACACCGTAGGCATGTCTTACACGCATTTCCTCCAAAATGGCTTCTGCGATGGCACCTCCAAATCGAGGATCTGTTCCGCTACCAAACTCGTCGACCAAAATCATGGTCTTATTGTTGGCATGCTCTAAAAAGTAGCGCATGTTGAGCAAACGCGAGCTGTAGGTGGAAAGATCGTTCTCTAGGGATTGTTCATCGCCCAGGTCTACGAAGATTTGCTGAAAAATGCCCATTGTACTGCCTTCATCCACTGGAACCAGCATGCCAGTTTGAAGCATCAATTGCAATAAGCCCACTGTTTTTAAGGCTACCGATTTTCCACCTGCATTGGGGCCACTAATGACCAAAATTCGGTCGGCAATCGACAGTCGAAAGTTTAAGGGAATGGTTTCCTTTTTGGCTTCTTTATTTATTAAGAATAAAAGTGGATGCCTAGCATTCCGAAATTCTACAGTGCGCTCTCTATTGAGAATTGGTTTTACTGCCTTAAGATCATTTGCAAGACGCGCTTTGGCTTGGATTAAATCCAGTTTTTTAAGTACGTTTTGATAACTAGCCAAGGCAGGACGATGTACTCGAATTTGATCGGTCAATTCTTTCAGCAAGCGATAAATCTCTCGTTTTTCTTCCTGTTGAAACTCAAAGATGTCGTTATTAATTTGAAGGGTAGCTTCGGGCTCAATGAAACTGGTCTTTCCCGTGGCTGATTCATCAAGAATCACGCCTTTCACTTTGCGCTTGAATTCGGCTTTTACAGACAATACTCGTCTACCTGCTCGAATGGTCTCCCCACTTTCTTCCAACCATCCATGGCCTCTAAACTCACTCACTAATTGTCGGAAACGGCTGTCTAGCTCACGGTATTTTCGATTAATTGCCTTGCGGATCGAAGCTAATTCTTGCGAGGCATTATTTCGCACTTTTCCTTCATCGTCGATAATTGCTTTGATGTTATTAAGCAAGTTTCGATCAATTTCGATGGGCTTTACAATTGCATAAATATTGGGGAACAATTCTATTCGTTCTCCTTCTTTGTCTTGAAAAAACTCTCCTAGTAATTGAACCGTTTGCAAAACTTTGAAGATTTTGAACACCTGTTCTTCTCTCAAAACAGTATTGCCAATTTCTAATAGCTTCAGCTCATCTTTCAGCACCAAGTAATTCTGACTTGGAAACTTCAAATGTGGATCGTTTAAGAGCAAAGAAAACTCATGGGTTTCTTGCAATTGTTTTTCAATCTCATCGAATTTCGATTGAAAGGTCAATTCATCCACTGCCTTTTCCCCAAGTTGTCCTAAGCACTTCGCTCGTAAAAGCTGCAAAATTTTGTCAAATTCAAGTTTTGCATACAAGTCGTTTGGGTAAAGCTTCGAATAAAAGCGATCCCTCTTTTTATATAAATCCATTACTGGCTGTTCAAAATCATCATTTCAGCATCTTCCTATAAGGAAGACACTTCCTTGCCTTGGCTATAATAGCTTTCAGGCAAAATTAGTTCAAGTAGAAACAAAAAAAGAGCGACGATACAGATCGTCGCTCACTCTTTTATTTGAATCTTGTAAAACTATTGGGCTAGTTCACTTTTGAGAATTTCCGTGTACTTACTTGAACACCATCAGCATTTAAGAAGCTTGCGAAGTATATACCTTCTTGTAAATCACCCATTGGGATCACGTAATCTGTTCGTCCCAGTGGCAAAACAAACTCTTCCACTTTTTGACCAATCAAATTGTAAATTTCTACCGTACGAACTTGATTTACTTCTTCAAACCGAACGTTCATTTGATTGCGAACTGGGTTCGGGAACAATGAAATTTGCGCTTCTTCTACATCTTCGATAGAAGCACTTGTTGCATCATAAGCTTTCAAGTAAAAGTCTGCCGAAGTATTCAAAGCTGTGCTGTCTCCTTCTGCCCAAACAGAAATTCTAACATGTGCATCACCTGGAATTTCCAAATGACTTGCTTGCACATAAAACACCCCGCCTTCTCCTGGCGCTAATGTAATGGTCTTGGTTTCTGTTGCTGGTCCCCAGCAAGTTACCTTGTCACAGATCTGCGGATCGTTCCAACCGTCTGGCAAGCTTACAATCTCTCTTAACCAAACCACCGACAAAGTCTGATCTGTGTTGTTCCAAAGCGTATCTGCTTCAGACTTAACAAAAGATCCTTCATCAATAGTAAAAATGCCATCAGCATCATTCTTTAGATCCGTATCTACTTCTGGATACTGA